>NZ_JBHXRX010000028.1:0-106930 GCF_042714995.1 Streptomyces sp. NPDC058665 | reverse complement strand
GTCCTCAGTCGTCCGAGGAATCCTCGTCGTCCCCGTCGTCCGGACCCGGCTCCCGGTCAGGGCCGGTGCCTGTGCCCGAATCGGGTCCGGGGCGGGGCGGCCGGGGCGGGCGCCCACGGCCGGGACCCGACGTGTCGCGCAGATATGTCCCCGAGCCCTCGCCGCTCTCCGTGGCGTGTCCGCCGGGCGACTGCCCCGGACCGCCGTCACGCCGGCGCAGATACCGCTCGAACTCCCGCGCGATGGCCTCGCCCGATGCCTCCGGCAGCTCCGCGGTGTCGCGCGCCTCCTCCAGCGACTGGACGTACTCCGCCACCTCGCTGTCCTCGGCGGCCAGTTGGTCCACGCCGAGCTGCCACGCCCGCGCGTCCTCCGCCAGCTCGCCCAGCGGGATCCGCAGCCCGATCAGATCCTCCAGCCGGTTCAGCAGAGCCAGCGTCGCCTTCGGGTTGGGCGGCTGCGAGACGTAGTGCGGTACGGCGGCCCAGAGGCTCACCGCGGGTACCCCCGCGTGCGTGCACGCCTCCTGAAGGATGCCGACGATCCCGGTCGGGCCCTCGTACCGGGTCTCCTCCAGGTCCATCGTCCTGGCCAGGTCCGCGTCCGAGGTCACGCCGCTGACCGGCACCGGGCGGGTGTGCGGGGTGTCGCCGAGCAGCGCGCCCAGGATCACCACCATCTCCACGCCCAGCTCATGGGCGAAGCCCAGGATCTCGTTGCAGAAGGAGCGCCAGCGCATGGAGGGTTCGATCCCGCGGACCAGCACCAGGTCACGGGGTTTCTCGCCGCCGACCCGGACCACGGAGAGCCGGGTCGTGGGCCAGACGATCTTCCGTGCTCCGCCGTCCAGATAGACCGTGGGCCGGTTGACCTGGAAGTCGTAGTAGTCCTCGGCGTCGAGCGCCGCGAACACCTCGCCCTTCCACTCCCGGTCCAGATGTCCGACCGCGGTGGAGGCCGCGTCGCCGGCGTCGTTCCAGCCCTCGAACGCGGCCACCATGACCGGGTCGATCAGCTCGGGTACCCCCTCGAGCTCGATCACCCAGGCCTCCTTCCGAAGTGTGCTCTGAACGTACGGACCAACCTTACGGCTTCTCAGCTACCGGCCCGCAGCCCCCGTGCACGCGCGGGTGAACTTCCGCGTCGCTGGGCATGGCTGGGGGTGCCGACCCCGGAATCGGAGAATTCATCCGAGCTGTGACCGTAAATTTCGTTCCGCCCCTGGACGTTTACCCGTCAACGACGCTATACATCGGATGACCGAAGAGGTCCGATGTTCTTCTCAGGGGGCGTGCAGTGAGTCAGACCGTCACAGAGTTCGAGGTACACGACATCCGCTTCCCCACCTCGGAACAGCTCGACGGCTCGGACGCGATGAACCCCGACCCCGACTACTCCGCCGCGTATGTGGTCCTGCGCACCGGCGAGGGCGCCGAGGGCCATGGATTCTGCTTCACCATAGGCCGCGGCAACGACGTGCTCGCCGCCGCCATCGAAGCCCTGCGGCCGTACGTCATCGGCCGCCGGGCACCGCGTACCGCAGCCGATCTCGCCGCGCTCCACATCGAGCTCACCCATGACTCGCAACTGCGCTGGCTCGGTCCGGAGAAGGGCGTGATGCACATGGCCGCGGGCGCGGTCATCAACGCCGCCTGGGACCTCGCCGCCAAGGCGGCGGGCCTGCCCGTCTGGGAGTTCCTGGCTGGCATGACGCCCGAGGAACTGGTCTCGCTCGTCGACTTCCGCTATCTCACCGACGCCATCACCCCGGTCGAGGCGCTGGAGATCCTGCGCGCCGCCGAGCCTGGCCGGGCTGAGCGCGCGGCCCGGCTGCGCGCCGAGGGCTACCCCGCGTACACCACATCGCCCGGCTGGCTCGGCTACGACGACACCAAGCTCGTCACCCTCGCCGAACAGGCCGTCGCCGACGGCTTCCAGCAGATCAAGCTCAAGGTGGGCGGCGATCTGGACGACGACGTACGGCGGATGAAGCTGGCCCGCGCGGCGGTCGGCCCCGACATCCGGATCGCCGTCGACGCCAACCAGCGCTGGGACGTGCCCGACGCGATCCGCTGGATGACCGCGCTGGCCCCGCACGAGCCGTACTGGATCGAGGAGCCCACCAGCCCCGACGACATCCTCGGTCACGCCGCCGTCCGGGCCGGCCAGCCGGTCAAGGTCGCCACCGGCGAACACATCGCCAACCGCGTGGTGTTCAAGCAACTGCTCCAGGCCGAGGCCGTCGACTTCGTCCAGATCGACGCGGCGCGCGTCGCCGGCGTCAACGAGAACCTGGCGGTCCTGCTCCTCGCCGCCAAGTACGGCAAACCGGTCTGCCCGCACGCGGGCGGAGTCGGCCTGTGCGAACTGGTCCAGCATCTGGCCATGTTCGACTACGTTGCCGTCTCGGGCACCTGGGAGGACCGTGCGATCGAATACGTCGACCACCTCCACGAGCACTTCACCGACCCCGTGGTGATCGACTCCGGCCGCTACGTCGCGCCGGGCGCCCCGGGCTTCTCCGCGCGGATGCGCCCGGAGTCGATGGCCGCGCACCGCTATCCGGAAGGGCCCGTCTGGCAGGCCCGCCGCTCGGGTCCTGTCCGGGCGACCTCTGCCGGGCCCGGGGCGTCTGGTACGGCACCTCGCCGCGTTGCCGAAGCGCCCACAGGAAACCACCCTGCGGGCACTTCGGCGCCTTGCGATGCACCGCACCAGACGCCCCGGGCTGATCCGACAAGATCGCCCGGACAGGACCCCACCGAGGAGGTCAACTCATGACCGGGGCACAGGACACAGGAGACTTCGCGGGCCTGGGCGCCCTCGTCACCGGCGGTGCCTCCGGCATCGGGGCGGCCGTCGCGACCCTGCTGCTCGCGCGCGGCGCGCGCGTCGCCGTACTCGACCGGGACACCGAATCCGCCCCCGAAGGCACCCTGGCGCTCAAGGCCGATGTGACCGACGACGCCGCCGTCCGCGCCGCGGTCGACGCTGCCGCCGCCGAGTTCGGCGCCCTGCACACCGTCGTCTCCAACGCCGGGATCGGCGCCATCGGCACCGTCACCGACAACGACGACGCCGAGTGGCTGCGGGTCCTCGACATCAACGTCCTCGGCATGGTCCGCACCGCGCGCCACGCCCTGCCCCATCTGCGGCGCGCCGCCGCCGGCCGGCCCGGCTGCGTCTCGATCACCCACACCTGCTCCATCGCCGCCACGGCGGGGCTGCCCCAACGCGCCCTCTACAGCGCCAGCAAGGGCGCCGTGCAGTCGCTGACCCTCGCGATGGCCGCCGACCACGTCCGTGAGGGCGTCCGCGTCAACTGCGTCAACCCCGGTACCGCGGACACCCCCTGGGTCGGCCGCCTGCTCGACCAGGCACCCGACCCGGCGGCCGAACGCGCCGCCCTCGAAGCGCGCCAGCCCACGGGACGGCTGGTCAGCGCGGACGAGGTCGCCGCGGCGGTCGCGTACCTCGCCAGCCCCGCCGCGGCTGCCGTCACGGGCACGGCACTCGCGGTCGACGGCGGAATGCAGGGCCTCCGTCTGCGCCCCGCCACGCCCTGAGCCCGCCACGCCCTGAGCCTGAGTCTGAGCCGACACTCATCCAAGGACGGAAAAACCATGCTGCGACACCCAGTGGGGCGATCCCCACGCACCGTACTGCGTACGAGCGCCGCGGCCTGCGCCGCGCTGCTCGCCGTGACGGCCCTCGCGGGCTGCAACCGTGACTCGGAGAGCGGGGACGGCGGTGGCGGCAAGGTCGGCATCGACCTGCCGCGCAGTGACAGCGACTTCTGGAACTCCTACCAGCAGTACATCGAGTCGGGCGTCAAGGACGAGGAGATCGACGCGCTGTCGCTGACCAACTCGCAGAACGACATCGGCAAGCTCGTCTCCAACGTCCAGGCCTTCACCGACCAGGGCGCCAAGGCCGTGGTCATGGCCCCGCAGGACACCGGCGCGATAGCCGAGACGCTGGCCGAGCTGAACGACAAGGACATCCCCGTCGTCAGCGTGGACACCCGCCCCGACAAGGGCGACGTCTACATGGTCGTACGGGCCGACAACCGGGCGTACGGGCAGCAGGCCTGTGAATACCTCGGCGAACAGCTGGGCGGCAAGGGCAAGGTCGCCGAGTTCCAGGGCGACCTCTCCTCCATCAACGGCCGTGACCGCTCGGAGGCGTTCAAGAGCTGCATGGACGAGAAGTTCCCCGGCATCAAGGTGTTCGAGCTGGCCACCGAGTGGAAGGGCGAAGTGGCGTCCGCCAAGCTCCAGTCCACGCTCGCCGCCCACCCGGACCTGAACGGCATCTACATGCAGGCCGGCGGCGTCTTCCTGCAGCCCACCCTCGCCCTCCTGGAGCAGAAGAAGCTCCTCAAGCCGGCGGGGGAGAAGGGCCACATCACGATCATCTCCAACGACGGCATCCCGGAGGAGCTGGACGCGATCCGCGAGGGCAAGATCGACGCCACCGTCTCGCAGCCCGCCGACCTCTACGCCAAGTACGCCCTGTACTACGCGAAGGAGGCGCTGGCCGGGAAGACCCCGAAGGAGGGTCCGACCGACCACGACTCCAACATCATCAAGATCCCGAACGGTTACGAGGACCAGCTTCCCGCGCCCCTGGTGACCAAGGAGAACGTGGACGACAAGGCGCTGTGGGCCAACCAGCTGGAGAAGAAGAGCTAACCATGAACCAGGCCCAGGCACCTGCGGCCGGGGCGCCGGCAGCGGCGGCGCCCGCCGTCCACGCGGAGGGCATCGTCAAGCGCTTCGGTCCCACCGTGGCGCTCGACGGTGTCCGGCTGACCGTCGCGCCCGGCGAGTCCCACGCACTCGTCGGGCGCAACGGCGCCGGCAAGTCCACCCTCGTCAGCGTCCTCACCGGACTCCACGAGGCCGACGCGGGAAAGGTGAGCTTCGGCGGAGAACCGGCGCCCGCCTTCGGCGACATCTCGGCCTGGCAGTCCAAGGTCGCCTGCGTCTACCAGAAGTCGATGGTCGTACCCGACCTGACCGTCGCCGAGAATCTCTTCCTCAACAACTACGGCCTGGACAAGGGCGGTTCGGGGATCGGCGGGCGCCTCATCAGCTGGCGCGGGCTCCGTACCCGCGCCGAGGAGCTGCTCGCCGAGTACGGCGTCAGCGTCGACCCGAACACCCGGGCCAAGGATCTCGCCGTCGAGCAGCGGCAGTTCGTGGAGATCGCGCGCGCCCTCTCCTTCGGCGCCCGGCTGATCATCCTCGACGAGCCGACGGCCCAGCTCGACGCCCGCGGCATCGACAGCCTCTTCGAGAAGCTCCGCGACCTCCAGAGCCAGGGGGTGGCGTTCCTCTTCATCTCGCACCACCTCCAGGAGGTGTACGAGCTGTGCAGCACCGTCACCGTCTACCGCGACGCCCGCCATGTCCTGACCGCGCCGGTCGCCGATCTGGCCAAGGCGGACCTGGTGACGGCCATGACGGGCGACGCGGCGAGTTCGGCGGCCGACTGGCACGCCGCCAACGCGGTTGTCCCGGACCGGACCGTGGAGCCCGTACTGACCACCGAAGGGCTCGCCCTGGAGGGCGAGTTCGAACCGCTCGACCTCGAAGTGCGGCCCGGTGAGGTCCTCGGTGTGGCCGGGGCAGCCGCCAGCGGCAACACCGCGCTGGGCGAGATCCTGGTCGGCATGCGGAAGGCGACGGCGGGCCGCGTCGCGGTGCGCGACCGGACGGTCAGGCCGGGCAGCGTCCCGGACTCGCTGGACGCCGGGATCGGCTACATCCCCGAGGACCGGCACCTCCAGGGACTCGTACTGAACCGCAGCGTCGCCGAGAACGCCACGCTCACGGTCGCCGACCAGCTCGGCCCGTGGGGGACCGTACTGCCCTCCCGTACACGGGAGTTCGCCCGGTCGATGATCGCCTCGCTGGACATCAAGACCACCGGGCCCGAGCAGCCGGTCTCGGGTCTCTCCGGCGGCAACCAGCAGAAGGTGGTGGTCGCGCGGGCGCTGGCCCGCGCGCCCAGCGTGCTGGTGGCCCTGCGCCCCACGGCGGGGGTCGACGTGAAGTCGAAGGATTCGCTGCTCGGTGTCGTACGCCGGGTGGCCGACGAAGGAAACGCGGCCGTGATCATCTCCGACGAGCTGGATGATCTGCGGGTCTGTGATCGCGTACTGGCCCTGTTCCACGGGCGAGTGGTGGCAACGTTCGGGAGCGGGTGGACCGACCGGGAACTGGTCGCCGCCATGGAAGGTGTGGGGGAGAACCGATGACCGAGACGATACGACCGCCGGTGCTCGACAAGGAGCGTGCCGACGACCATCCGCTGAGCCGGCTGAAGCTCATCAGGTGGAGCGACTTCTCGCTCGTGCCGGTGATCCTGGTGCTGATGGTGATCGGCTTCATCGTCTCGCCGGTCTTCCTCACCTCCAACAACCTGATCAGCGTCGTCCAGCAGTCGTCCGAGCTGAGCCTGCTGGTGCTCGGCCAGGCACTGATCCTGATCTGCGGCCGGATGGACCTGTCGCTGGAGTCGACCATCGGCATCGCGCCGGTCATCGCCATGTGGATGGTGCTGCCGAGCGAGGGCGGCCGGTTCGCCGGACTGGATCTGCTGCCCGTCTGGATGGCCATCCCGGCGTGTCTGCTGGTCGGCATGATCGTCGGAGTCGTCAACGGCTTCCTGATGCTGAAGCTGCGGGTCAACGGGTTCATCGCGACCCTCGGCATGCTCACGATGCTGCGCGGCCTCCAGATCGGCATCACCGAGGGCAAGTCGATCACCGATGTCCCGGAGTCCTTCCGCTACCTCGGCAAGACCGACTGGCTCGGGGCGCCCGCCGCCGTCTGGATCTGTCTGGCGCTCTTCGCGATCGGCGGGGCCTCGCTCGCCTGGCTGCGCCACGGGCGTTCGCTGTACGCCATCGGCGGCAACCCGGAGGCGGCGCGCGCCGCCGGTATCCGGGTGGACCGGATCACCTGGATCGTGCTCGCGATCGGCGGTGTCCTCGCGGCCTTCGCCGGCATCCTCTACACCGGCCACTACGGCTCCGTCGCGGCGACCCAGGGCAACGGCTGGATCTTCCAGGTCTTCGCCGCCGCCGTCATCGGCGGCATCAGTCTCAAGGGCGGGCGCGGCACGCTCTTCGGGGCGCTGACCGGTGTGCTGACGCTTCAGCTCGTGGTGAACGTGATGACGCTGGGCGGGGTTCCGGCGCTCTGGAACCAGTTCCTGAACGGCGCGATCATCATCGTCGCCCTGGTCATCTCGCGGTTCGCGAGCGGCGAGAAGCAGGACTGACCTGTCACGACGTCGCCGCCGAAGCGGGTCATGGACACGGTCATGGACACGGGCCTCCCGGGATGGATTCCTCTCCCGGGAGGCCCGTCGGCGTATGCCGCGCCGTCCCGCTCAGAGCGTCGAACGCAGCCACTGCTCCACACTCGCGACATGCACCGTCGCCCACGAGCGGGCCGCCTCCGCGTCCCGGTCGCGCAGCGCGGCCAGGATCGCCCGGTGCTCGTGCAGGGTGCGGCTGACCGCGTCCTCCTGGGTCAGCCCGCGCCAGACCCGGGCCCGTGTCGTCGGCCCCGAAAGACCGTCGAGCAGCGAGCAGAGAACCGAGTTGCCCGAGGCCTGCACGATCCCTCGGTGGAACTCCAGGTCGGATGCCACCAGCTCCTCCACCGAGGGCTCCGGCCCCAGCGCGTCCAACTGCTCGCTCAGCGCGTCCAGTTCGGAGTCCTTGATCCGGGAGGCGGCCATCGCCGTCGCGGCCGGCTCCAGGATCCGCCGTACCGCCAGGAACTCCAGCACCGTGTCGTCACGGTGGAAGTCGACGACGAAACTCAGCGCCTCCAGCAGGAGTTGCGGATCGAGGCTGGTGACGTACGTCCCGTCCCCCTGCCGTACGTCGAGAATGCGGATCAGCGACAGGGCGCGTACCGCCTCGCGCAGCGAGTTGCGCGACAGGCCCAGTTCGGCGGCGAGCTCGCTCTCCTTGGGAAGGCGGTCCCCCGGGCGCAGCGTGCCCGAGACGATCATTCCCTTGATCTTCTCGATGGCCTCGTCGGTGACAGCCATGGGCGACCTCCATACATCCGATGTATCGGCCTCCATTATGCGTCTCCGCGCGCGCCCGGCGCCCCCTTCCCCCGGAGTTCTCCGAGAACGACGGCGCCGGGGACGGTCCTGCCGGCCCCGGCGCTGTTTCGGAACTTGGTTCGAGGCGTGACCTCAGCCGGGCCGCTCGGCGAGCAACCGCTCGACCCTGGCCCGGATCTCGTCGGTGGCGAGCCCCCGGATCGTCAGCGTCGTACGGCGCCGCAGTACGTCGTCCGGGGTCTCGGCCCACTCGTGGTCGCGCGCGTACACGACCTGCGCCCAGATCTCCGGCGCGTCCGGGTGGATACGCTCGCCCAGCTCGGGGTGCTCGTACGCCAGGCGCGCGATGTCGAACGCCAACGACCCGTAGTGCCTGGCCAGATGGTGGGCGGTGTCGCGCGCCATCCCGTCGCCGTGCGAGCCGCCGTCGATCAGCAGCCGGTGCGTCACCGCCTGCGGGTTGGCGATGCCGGGCAGCGGCAGCATCTTCGGCAGCCGCGAGGTGGGTTCGATGTCGGAGCCGAGGGGACGGCCCGGCAGGGTCTCCAGCTTGTCCAGCACCGTACGGCCGATATGGCGGAACGTGGTCCACTTGCCGCCGGCCACCGACAGCATGCCGCCGCTGCCCTCGGTGACGACCGTCTCCCGTCTGGCGGTCGCGGTGTCACCGGGACCGCCGGGCAGTACCCGCAGGCCGGCGAACGAGTAGGTGATCAGCTCGCGCGAGAGCTGCTGGTCGCGGACGGACAGCGACGCCTCGTCCAGGATCTGGCGGATGTCCGCGTCTGTGACCGCCACATCCGCCGGGTCGCCCTCGTACGTCTCGTCCGTCGTGCCCAGCAGGAGCATGTCCTCCCAGGGGAGGGCGAAGGTGATGCGGAACTTGTCGATCGGTGTCGCGAGCGCCGCGTTCCACGGGGCGGTGCGCCGCAGCACGAGGTGTGCGCCCTTGGAGAGCCGGATGGAGGGCTCGGACCTCGGGTCCTCCAGCTTGCGTACCTGGTCGACCCAGGGGCCGGTGGCGTTCAGTACGAGCCGGGCGTCGACCCCGAACTCCGTACCGTCCAGGCCGTCCTTGAGGTCGGCGCCCGTCACCCGCCCGCCGGTGAACCGCAACCCGGTGACGTGGGCGTGGTTGAGGACTGCTGCGCCCGACTCGACGGCGGCGCGGACCGTCATGACGGCCATCCGCGCGTCGTTCATCTGGTCGTCGCCGTACACGGCCACGGCCCGCAGATTGTCCGTCCGCAGCTCGGGTACCGCGCGCCGCGCCTTCGCCGGGCTCAGCAGATGCCCCACGCCGTCGCCGAAGGCGGACAGCGCCGAGTACGCGAAGACACCGGCACCCAGCTTGGCCGCGCTGTGTGGCCCGTTCTTGTAGACGGGGAGATAGAAGGTGAGCGGGTTCGCCAGATGCGGCGCCACCCGGCGGGAGACCGCGCGGCGCTCGAAGTGGTTCTCGGCGACCAGCTTCACCTCACCGGTCTGCAGATAGCGCAGACCGCCGTGGAGCAGCTTGGAGGAGGCGGAGGAGGTGGCGCCCGCGAAGTCGCCACCGTCCACCAGGGCCACCCGCAGTCCCGACTGGGAGGCGTGCCAGGCGGTGGAGATGCCCAGGATGCCGCCGCCGATGACCAGCAGGTCGTAGGTGGCGCGGGACAGTTGCTCCCGGGTCTCGGCGCGGGTCGGCAGGGAGCCGCCGGCCGGATGCGTGCCCAGGGCGGGACCGCTGTGAAGGGTGGTCATGGTCTCTCCTCGATCGGACGGGACTGGTCAGCTGTCCTCGTCGTCGTCCAGCCAGGCCTTGGTGCGCTCGACGGCCTTGAGCCAGTTCTTGTATTCGCGCTCGCGCTTCGTCGCGTCCATGTCCGGTGTCCACTCCGCGGCCCGGCGCCAGTTGGCCCGCAGCGCGTCGGTGTTCGGCCAGAAGCCGACCGCGAGACCGGCGGCGTAGGCGGCGCCCAGGACGGTGGTCTCGGCGACCATCGGACGTACGACGGGCGCGTCGAGGACGTTGGCGAGCGTCTGCATCAGCAGGTTGTTGGCGGTCATACCGCCGTCGACCTTGAGTGACGTCAGCTCCACCTTGGAGTCCTTGGTCATGGCGTCGCTGATCTCACGGGTCTGCCAGGCCGTGGCCTCCAGCACCGCGCGGGCCAGGTGCGCCTTGGTGACATAGCTGGTGAGACCGGCGATCACACCGCGGGCCGAGGAGTCCCAGTGGGGCGCGAACAGCCCGGAGAAGGCGGGCACGAAGTACGCGCCGCCGTTGTCCTCCACGGAGGAGGCGAGCGTCTCGATCTCCGGCGCGGAGTTGATCAGGCCCAGCTGGTCACGCATCCACTGCACCAGCGCGCCGGTGACGGCGATGGAGCCCTCCAGGGCGTACACCGCCGGCTGGTCCCCGATGCGGTAACCGACCGTGGTGAGCAGCCCGTTGTAGGAGTTGATGGGCTTGTTGGCGGTGTTCATGAGCATGAACGTGCCGGTGCCGTACGTCGACTTGGCCTCGCCCTCGGCGAAGCAGGTCTGGCCGAACAGCGCCGCCTGCTGGTCACCGAGCGCCGAGGCGACCGGGACCCCGTTCAGCGGACCGCCCTTGGCCGTTCCGTACACCTCGGACGAGGAGCGGATCTTGGGGAGCATCGCCGTCGGGACACCGATCGAGTTGCAGATCTTCGGGTCCCACTCCAGGGTGTCGAGGCGCATCAGCATCGTCCGCGAGGCGTTGGTGACGTCGGTGACGTGCACACCGCCGTTGACGCCGCCGGTCAGATTCCAGATCACCCAGGAATCCATGGTGCCGAAGAGGATGTCGCCGCTCTCCGCGCGCTCGCGCAGGCCCTCGACGTTGTCCAGCAGCCAGCGGGCCTTCGGCCCGGCGAAGTAGGTCGCCAGCGGCAGTCCGGTGTCGCGGCGGAACCGGTCCTGGCCGACGTTGCGGCCCAGTTCCTTCACGAGCGCGCTCGTGCGGGTGTCCTGCCAGACGATGGCGTTGTGGACGGGCTCACCGGTGTTCTTGTCCCACAGCATCGTGGTCTCGCGCTGGTTGGTGATCCCGATCGCCAGGACGTCGGCCTTGGTGACCCCGGCCTTCTCGACGGCGTTCGCCAGGACCTCCTGGACGTTGACCCAGATCTCCTTGGCGTCGTGCTCGACCCAGCCCGGCTTCGGGAAGATCTGCTGGTGCTCCTTCTGGTCGACGGCGACGATGCGCGCGTCGACGTCGAAGATGATGCAGCGGCTGGACGTCGTGCCCTGGTCGATGGCCGCGATGAAGGGTCCCGCTCCGCGGGCGGAAGTCCCGGTGCTCTGTGCGTCACTCACGGTGTCTGCTCCTGCTCGGTTCGGAGGGCGGAGGGAAGGCGGGGCCTACTTGAGGGCCCAGTTGAAGAAGCCGGCCGCGGCGGCGCCGCCGAGCAGCGGGCCCACGACGGGGATCCAGGCGTACGTCCAGTCGGAGCCGCCCTTGTTGGGCAGCGGCAGCAGGGCGTGGACGATGCGGGGGCCGAGGTCACGCGCCGGGTTGATGGCGTACCCGGTGGGGCCACCGAGCGAGAGGCCGATGCCCACGACGACCAGTGCGACGATCAGCGCGCCCAGCGTGCCGAGGCCGTTGCCCTCGTTGTTCAGTCCCTGCGTGAGGATCGCGATCACCAGGACGAAGGTGGCGATGATCTCGGTGAGGAGGTTCTGCGCGGTGTGCCGGATCTCCGGGCCCGTCGAGAAGATACCGAGGACCGGACCGGCCTTCGGCGCGGTCTTCTGGTCGACCAGGCCCTCGACGCTCGGCTGTGCGGCGAGGATCTCCGGGTCGGTCAGGTGCGCCTTGAACTGGCCCATGTACGTCAGCCACACCAGGGTGGCGCCGATGAGGGCGCCGAGCAGCTGGCTCGCCATGTAGAGGGGGACGTCCCCCCACGGCGTCGTGCCGGCTATCGCGAGACCGAGGGTGACCGCGGGGTTCAGATGCGCGCCGGAGACGCCGGTGGCGAGATAGGCGCCGGTGAGAACGGCGAGACCCCAGCCGAAGCTGATGGCGACCCATCCGGCGCCGTGCGATTTCGAGCGCTTGAGGACGACGCCCGCCACCACACCGCCACCGAGAAGCAGCAGAAGCGCGGTACCGACCATCTCGCCGATGAAGATGTCGTAGTGAGACACCCGAGACTCCTTCGTCCAGGGAAGGCAGACCGGCGGCTCACACCGATGGTCCGCGCCCTCGGTTAAGGGCATTGCCGGCCCTTGGCGTTGTCGTGCACTCAGGATGATCTGCCGATCAATGTTCGACAATGCCGACCGCTGAACGGCAGTGTCATCCTGCGATGGATGCGTCGTCAAGGGCTCCGCAGTCGGAACCTTGTACTTCTCAGATCATCAGCCATCCGGTTCAGAACCGCCCGGCGCCGACATCCCTGGACACCGAACGGGCACATTCGCGCACCGCCGTGATCAGCTCCGGGCGGACTTCGCCGCCTTCGCACAGCCGTTCCACCGCGCCGGTGAGCGCGATGGCTCCGACCGGCATCCGGCGCCTGCCGTGAATCGGCGCGGCCACCGCGGCCACCCCTTCCCAGGTCTCCTCGACGTCCGTCGCCCACCCTCGCGACCTGGTGAGTTCGAGAATCGTCTCGAATTGCTCCAGATCGGTGACGGTGCGTGTGGTGAGCTCCTCGCGGGCGCCCCTGACGGCCTCACCGCGGGCCACCGGGTCGTACGCGGCGAGCACCTTCCCGAGAGCCGTGGAGTGCAGCGGCTGCATCGCGCCCACTTCGAGGACCTGCCGGCTGTCGTCGGGCCGGAAGACGTGATGCACGATCAGTACGCCCTCCAGGTGCAGCACCCCCAGATGCACGCTCTCGCCGCTGGACCGCGCCAGATCGTCCGTCCACACCAGGGCGCGGGACCGCAGCTCATGGACGTCCAGATAGCTGTTGCCGAGCCGCAGCAGCTCGGCGCCCAGCTGATAGCGGCCGGAGACCTCGTCCTGCTCCACGAAGCCCTCGGCCTGGAGCGTACGGAGAATGCCGTGCGCCGTACCCTTGGCCAGCCCGAGCGAGGAGGCGATGTCGGACAGGCCGAGCCTGCGCTCACCGCCGGCCAGGAGCCGCAGCACCGCCGCCGCGCGCTGCAGCGACTGAATACTCTTCGCCATCGGCCGGGCCTCCACTACACAGTCGTTCGGCAATGCTGAACATTATGGGCCCATGCCGACTCCCCTCGAAGGTCACCGGATTCCTTCCCCGGGCAGGGACATGACAGTCCGCCTCATGGCGACAGTCCGCCCCGTGGTACGGAAACGCCGTACGGAGCCGTGCACCGCTACCCTTGCCGGGTGCCCCTTCCACCGGAAGGCGCAAAGCCGACAGCCGTCGCATCCCCGGGAGTATGTTCATGGCCCCGTCCTCCAGCCTTTCCGCCGACAGCCGGACCCGAATCGAAGCGCTGCGCGAGGCGCTCGCCACCCGTGTGGTGGTGGCCGACGGCGCGATGGGCACGATGCTCCAGGCCCAGGACCCGACGATGGAGGACTTCCAGAACCTGGAAGGCTGCAACGAGATCCTCAATGTGACCCGCCCGGACATCGTGCGCTCGGTCCATGAGGAGTACTTCGCGGTCGGTGTCGACTGCGTGGAGACGAACACCTTCGGCTCGAACTTCGCCGCTCTGGCCGAATACGACATCCCCGAGCGCGTCTTCGAACTCTCCGAGGCCGGCGCCCGTATCGCCCGCGAGGCCGCCGACGAGTTCACCGTGTCGACGGGACAGCAGCGCTGGGTGCTGGGCTCGATGGGTCCCGGCACGAAGCTGCCGACGCTGGGGCACGTGGACTACCCGACGCTGCGCGACGCCTACCAGCGCAACGCCGAGGGCATGATCGCCGGTGGCGCCGACGCGCTGCTGGTCGAGACGACGCAGGACCTGCTCCAGACGAAGGCGGCCGTCCTCGGCGCCCGGCGCGCCCTCGACGCCACCGGCACGAATCTGCCGGTCATCTGCTCGGTGACCGTCGAGACCACGGGCACCATGCTCCTGGGGTCCGAGATCGGCGCCGCGCTGACGGCGCTGGAGCCGCTCGGTATCGACATGATCGGTCTGAACTGCGCCACCGGCCCCGCCGAGATGAGCGAACACCTGCGGTATCTGGCCCGCCACTCCCGTATCCCTCTCTCCTGCATGCCCAACGCCGGACTGCCCGTCCTCGGCAAGGACGGGGCGCACTACCCGCTGTCCGCCGGTGAACTCGCGGACGCGCAGGAGAACTTCGTACGCGACTACGGACTCTCGCTCGTCGGCGGCTGCTGCGGTACGACTCCGGAGCATCTGCGCCAGGTGGTGGAGCGGGTGCGCGGGGCCGGCATCACGGAGCGGGTGCCGCAGCCGGAGCCGGGGGTGGCCTCCCTCTACCAGAGCGTGCCGTTCCGGCAGGACACCTCGTATCTGGCGATCGGCGAGCGGACCAACGCCAACGGGTCGAAGAAGTTCCGTGAGGCGATGCTCGAAGGGCGCTGGGACGACTGCGTGGAGATGGCCCGCGGCCAGATCCGCGAGGGCGCGCACCTGCTCGACCTGTGTGTCGACTACGTCGGCCGGGACGGTGTCGCCGACATGGCCGAACTCGCCGGCCGGTTCGCGACCGCCTCCACGCTGCCGATCGTGCTGGACTCCACCGAACTGCCGGTCCTGCGCGCCGGGCTGGAGAAGCTCGGCGGACGAGCGGTCATCAACTCGGTCAACTACGAGGACGGCGACGGGCCCGAGTCCCGCTTCGTGAAGGTCACCGAACTGGCGGTGGAGCACGGGGCGGCGCTGATCGCGCTCACCATCGACGAGGAGGGCCAGGCCCGTACCCCCGAGCACAAGGTCGCGATCGCCGAGCGGCTGATCGCCGATCTGACCGGCAACTGGGGCGTCCACGAGTCGGACATCCTCATCGACACCCTGACGTTCACGATCTGTACCGGTCAGGAGGAGTCGCGCAAGGACGGCATCGCGACGATCGAGGCGATCCGGGAGCTGAAGAGGCGCCACCCCGAGGTGCAGACCACACTCGGTCTGTCCAACATCTCCTTCGGCCTCAACCCGGCCGCCCGCATCGTCCTCAACTCGGTGTTCCTGGACGAGTGCGTGAAGGCCGGCCTGGACTCGGCCATCGTGCACGCCTCGAAGATCCTGCCGATCGCCCGGCTGGAGGAGGAGCAGGTCAAGGTCGCGCTCGACCTGATCTACGACCGCCGCGAGGAGGGCTACGACCCGCTCCAGCGGCTGATGGAGTTGTTCGAGGGCGTCAACACCAAGTCGATGAAGGACGGCCGCGCCGAGGAACTGCTGGCGCTGCCCCTGAACGAGCGCCTGGAGCGGCGCATCATCGACGGCGAGAAGAACGGCCTGGAGGACGACCTCACCGAGGCCCTGCGGGCGCGTCCCGCGCTGGAGATCGTCAACGACACCCTGCTGAACGGCATGAAGGTCGTCGGCGAGCTGTTCGGCTCCGGCCAGATGCAGCTGCCGTTCGTGCTCCAGTCCGCCGAGGTGATGAAGACGGCGGTGGCGTTCCTGGAGCCGCACATGGAGAAGACCGACGACGACGGCAAGGGCACGATCGTGCTGGCCACGGTGCGCGGCGACGTGCACGACATCGGCAAGAACCTCGTCGACATCATCCTCTCCAACAACGGCTACACCGTGGTCAATCTCGGTATCAAGCAGCCCGTCTCCGCGATCCTCGAAGCCGCCGAGGAGCACCGGGCGGACGTGATCGGGATGTCCGGGCTGCTGGTGAAGTCCACGGTGATCATGAAGGAGAACCTCCAGGAGCTGAACCAGCGCAAGATGGCGGCCGACTTCCCCGTCATCCTCGGCGGCGCCGCCCTGACCCGCGCCTACGTCGAGCAGGACCTGCACGAGATCTACGAGGGTGAGGTCCGCTACGCCCGTGACGCGTTCGAGGGCCTGCGGCTGATGGACGCGCTCATCGGCATCAAGCGCGGCGTCCCCGGAGCCGTACTGCCCGACCTCAAGCAGCGCCGCGTCAGGCCCGCCGCCACGGCCGTGGTGGAGGAGCGCCCGGAGGAGGGCGCGGTCCGCTCGGACGTGTCGGTGACCAACTCCGTTCCGGAGCCGCCGTTCTGGGGCAGCCGCGTCATCAAGGGCATCCAGCTCAAGGAGTACGCGTCCTGGCTGGACGAGGGCGCGCTGTTCAAGGGGCAGTGGGGGCTCAAGGAGTCCCGCAAGGGCGGACCCAGTTACGAGGAACTGGTGGAGACCGAGGGCCGGCCGCGGCTGCGGGGCTGGCTGGAGAAGCTCCACACGGACAACCTGCTCGAAGCGGCCGTCGTCTACGGCTACTTCCCCTGCGTCTCCAAGGGCGACGACCTCATCCTGCTCGGCGAGGACGGCTCGGAGCGCACCCGCTTCACCTTCCCGCGGCAGCGGCGCGGGCGGCGGCTCTGCCTTGCCGACTTCTTCCGCCCCGAGGAGTCCGGCGAGAGGGATGTGGTCGGACTCCAGGTCGTCACGGTCGGCTCGAAGATCGGCGGCGCGACGGCGGAGCTGTTCGAGAAGAACGCCTACCGGGACTATCTCGAACTCCACGGGCTCTCCGTCCAGCTCGCCGAGGCCCTCGCCGAGTACTGGCACGCCCGCGTCCGCTCCGAGCTGGGCTTCGCGGGCGAGGACCCGTCCGAGGTCGAGGACATGTTCGCCCTGAAGTACCGGGGCGCCCGCTTCTCGCTCGGCTACGGCGCCTGCCCCAACCTGGAGGACCGCGCCAAGATCGCCGGCCTTCTGGAGCCCGGCCGGATCGGCGTGGAGCTCTCCGAGGAGTTCCAGCTCCACCCCGAGCAGTCCACGGACGCCATCGTCATCCACCACCCCGAGGCGAAGTACTTCAACGCGCGCTAGGGCGTGTTTTAGAAGTAGCGTCGTCCGCCCATTGGGCGGGGCCCACGGCGTCTGGTGCGTGCGATCGCAAGGCGGAGGATCAACCCCGTAGATGGACCGGACGTACTTGGATGACTCCGACAACGCGGCGAGCGCGCGTGCCAGGCGTCGTGGGCCAGACGGGACTTCTAAAACACGCCCTAGGGGTGCTCGCCGGGCTCGCGGTCCCTGATCCGGTCTGATCGGTAAGACACCCCCTAGGCCGGCCGGGGCACCGCACGGCGCGGCAAGCCGCTGACCGCGCACTTCGCGCGGCCGAGCCGTACACTGGTCGGCCCAGTGCAGGCCGGTTGCCGGACCCGACGGGAATCCCGTCAGGAAAGGCGACCGGCCTTCTCGTCCCTCTCGGAGGTGTGCCGGATGACCAGTACGGTTCCCGCGTCCATGACCCGCACGGCCGAAGGATCCGCCCTTCAGGCCGTTCTGCTCGACATGGACGGCACCCTGGTCGACACCGAGGGCTTCTGGTGGGACACGGAGGTCGCGGTCTTCAAGGACCTCGGCCACCCCCTGGACGACGCCTGGCGGGACGTGGTCGTCGGCGGCCCGATGACCAGGAGCGCCGGCTATCTCATCGAGGCCACCGGCGCCGACATCACCCTCGCCGAGCTGACCGTGCTGCTCAACGAGCGCTTCGAGGAGCGCATCGGCGCCGACGTGCCGCTGATGCCCGGCGCCGCCAAGCTCCTCGCCGAGCTGGCCCACCACGGCGTGCCCACAGCCCTGGTCTCCGCGTCCCACCGGCGCATCATCGACCGGGTGCTGGAGTCCGTGGGACGCCACCACTTCTCCCTCACCGTGGCCGGTGACGAGGTGCTGAACACCAAGCCGCACCCCGACCCGTATCTGCTCGCGGCGCGCGGGCTGAGCGCCGCCCCCGCGAGATGCGCCGTCATCGAGGACACGGCGACCGGTGTGGCATCGGCCGAGGCGGCGGGCTGCCGCGTGGTCGCGGTGCCCTCGGTCGCGCCCATCGCTGCCGCCGCGGGGCGGGTGATCGTGGAGTCCCTCGAAGAGGTCGATCTGGTATTCCTGCGTGGTCTGATTACGCACCAACACTGATACGCGTACAGAGCGTGGCCCCTGAAACTATCGACAATAGGTGGCTTTCTATACACGCTCAGGGACTCCTTGTTGATCATTGCGCGAATGATCATGAAGACCCTCAATTGAGCGCGAGTGATGTTGGTCACTCCCCGCCCTGTCGTCATCGGTGACCATGCCCGTTCGAGGGCTCCGGGCGGACCGTTAACCCTGCCGTTACGGGCAGCCATGTGTCCGGTTTTATGGCTTGATGTGCGAATGATTCTGGCGCCCTGATACCGCTTCACAGCAATCCCTGATCACTTTGCGATGAGGCCCGAAGCGGGCCCGGTTCAGGACGTCCGCACCCGCCGACTAATCTCGTCGCGAGAACTTTCGCCACACGTTCGCCGCCTCAAAGGTGTGATCCGACGGTCAATCACGTCGCGGAATTCTCAGCCACCGGTGGATCGCATGGTGTTCGGATGAGGGAGTACGTCCAGGATGAAGCGCAAGAGTCTCGTGCTGCCGGTTGTGGCCGGTCTGCTCGCCCCGGTGCTCGTCGCCTGCGGCGGCTCGGACAGCTCGTCGGACGACGGTGAGGCCATAGTCGTGGGCACCACCGACCAGTTCACCGCCACCAAGGAGTCCCCGGCGCCCCTGGACCCGGCGTTCGCGTACGACGCGGGCTCCTGGAACATCCTGCGCCAGACCCTCCAGACGCTGATGCACGTCCCGCGCGGCGGCGGTGCCCCC
This sequence comes from Streptomyces sp. NPDC058665, assembly GCF_042714995.1. Classification (NCBI taxonomy): domain Bacteria; kingdom Bacillati; phylum Actinomycetota; class Actinomycetes; order Kitasatosporales; family Streptomycetaceae; genus Streptomyces; species Streptomyces sp. NPDC058665. The sequence goes on along the minus strand of NZ_JBHXRX010000028.1, from coordinate 88,111 downwards.
GTTCCCGAGGCCGCGTCGAACTGCCGCTTCTCCGACAACCAGAACGAGAGCTACCGCTGCGAGCTGCGCGACGGGCTCAAGTTCGCCGACGGCACCGAGGTCACATCGGAGGACGTGAAGTTCTCCATCGACCGTGTCATCGACATCAACTCCGAGGCCGGCGCGGTGGGCCTGCTCGCGAACATCGACACGATCGAGACGCCCAGCGACTCCGAGGTCATCTTCCACCTCAAGACCCCTGACGCCACGTTCCCGTACAAGCTCTCGACGCCCGTCGCCGGCATCGTCTCCCCGGAGTCGTACGAAGGCAAGAAGCTCCGTGACGGCTTCGACCTGAGCGGCTCGGGCCCGTACAAGTTCAACGCCGAGGTGAAGGACGACAAGATCGTCAAGGCGGTCTTCACCAAGAACGGCTCGTACAAGGGCGACCTCAAGCTTCGCAACAGCAAGGTCGAACTGCGCTCGTACCCCGACGCCGCCGCCATGGGAAAGGCCCTCGACTCCGGTGAGATCGACGTGATGGCCCGCACCATGGCCCCCGACCAGATCGAGCAGATGCTCACGAAGCCCAAGGACAGCGTCGCGCTCACCGAGATGCCGGGTCTGGAGATCCGCTACCTCGCCTTCGACACCGACGAGCCGGTGGGGAAGGAGAAGGCCGTACGCCAGGCCGTCGCCTCCCTCGTGGACCGCGGCCAGATCGCCTCCGAGGTGTACGGCTCCACGGCCGAGCCGCTCTACTCGCTCATCCCGGCGACCGTCACGTCGCACACCAACTCGTTCTTCAACAAGTACGGAGAGCCGAACCGGGCCGAGGCCGAGAAGCTCCTCGAAGACGCCGGTGTGCAGACGCCGGTGAAGTTCACCATGCACTACACCACCGACCACTACGGCGAGGCCACCGCCAAGGAGTTCGAGATGCTCAAGGAGCAGCTCAACTCCAGCGGCCTCTTCCAGGTCGACACCAAGGGCGCCGAGTGGGCCAAGTTCCGGCCCGCCCAGACGCGCGGTGAGTACACCGTCTACGGCATGGGCTGGTTCCCCGACTTCCCCGACCCGGACAACTACATCGCGCCCTTCCTCGACACGGACAACTTCCTCAACGCGCCCTACGCGAACCAGAAGGTGATCAGGGAACTGATCCCGCAGTCGCGCAGCGAGGCCGAGCGCAGCGCCGCCGCCAAGGCCTTCTCGGAGATGCAGGACATCGTCGCCGAGGACGTGCCGGTACTGCCGCTCTGGCAGGGCAAGCAGTACGTCGCCGCCGCCGACGACATCTCCGGCGTCGAGTGGGCCCTCAACCCCTCCGGCGAACTGCTGCTCTGGGAGCTGGGCACCGGCAGCGCGGTCTGACCGGCCCGACAGTCGTCATACGGAGAGGTCCCCGGCATCACGTCGATGCCGGGGACCTCTCCGTACGACCGGCTACTGGGCGCCCGGACGGACCAGACCGCTCTCGTACGCGTACACGGCCGCCTGCACCCGGTCACGCAGGCTCAGCTTCGTGAGCACATGACCCACATGCGTCTTGACCGTCGTCTCACTCACGAAGAGGTCCGCCGCGATCTCCGCGTTGGACAGCCCCCGCGCCACCAGCTTGAGAACCTCCACCTCACGCTCGGTCAGCGTGTGCAGGGTGTCCGGCACCTGCTCGTCGCCGGACGGCAGATGGTCCGCGTACTTGTCGAGCAGCCTGCGGGTGATGCTCGGCGCCAGCATCGCCTCACCGGCGGCCACCACCCGGATCGCCTGCACCAGCTCGTTGGCGGGCGCGTCCTTGAGCAGAAACCCGCTCGCCCCGGCGCGCAACGCCTCCACCACGTACTCGTCCAGATCGAACGTGGTCAGCACCAGCACCTTCGCCGGACCGTCCTTGCCGGGACCGGTGATCTGACGGGTCGCCTCGACACCGTCCATCCGGGGCATCCGGATGTCCATCAGTACGACATCGGGCTGGAGCGCCCGGACCTGGTCGATCGCCTGGAGGCCGTCCCCGGCCTCGCCGACGACGGCGATGTCCTGCTCGGCCTCCAGGATCATCCGGAAGCCGGTGCGCAGCAGTGGCTGGTCGTCGACCAGTAGGACGCGGATGGCCACGGGATCTCCTTCGGTGGGACTGATCCCGGTCCATTCTGCCCTGAGCGCCCGGCCGTGACCCCGGCGGGCACACACCGCTCTTCCCGCTACGCCCCCTGAGCCGGCCCGGCGGAAGCCACCGGCCCGGCAGCGCCGGCCACCTCCGGAACGGCAAGCGGCTCGGCGCCCCGCCGCGACGGCACCGTCAGCGGATACACCGGCGGAGTGCCCCCGAACTCCGGACACACCGCCTGGTGGTCGCACCAGCCGCACAGCTTCGTCGGCCGCGGCCGCCAGTCGCCCGTCTCCGTCGCCTGCCTGATCGCGTCCCAGAGCGCCAGAAGCTTGCGCTCCACGCGCTCCAGATCGGCCTCGACCGGGTCGTACGTCAGCACGTCGCCACTGCCCAGATAGACCAGCTGGAGCCGGCGCGGCACCACCCGCTTGAGCCGCCAGATCACCAGCGCGTAGAACTTCATCTGGAACAGCGCGCCCTCCGAATACTCCGGACGCGGCGCCTTCCCCGTCTTGTAGTCCACGATCCGCACCTCACCCGACGGCGCCACATCCACCCGGTCGATCACCCCGCGCAGCCGCAGCCCCGACTCCAGCTCCGTCTCCACGAACAGCTCACGCTCCGCCGGCTCCAGCCGCGTCGGATCCTCCAGCGAGAACCACCGCTCCACCAGCCGCTCGGCCTCCGAGAGCCAGCCCGCCAGCCGCTCCCCGCCCTCGTCCCCCGCGAACAGCTCGCCCAGCTCCGGTCTCGACTCCAGCAGCCGGTCCCACTGCCCGGGAACCATCGACCTGGCCCGCGGCGCCGTACGCTCGACAGCGGGGTCGTCGAACAGCCTCTCCAGCACCGCGTGCACCAGCGTCCCCCGGGTGGCCGCCTCGCTCGGCTTCTCCGGCAGCTTGTCGATCACCCGGAACCGGTACAGCAGAGGGCACTGCATGAAGTCGCTCGCACGCGACGGCGACAGCGAAGTGGGCTGCTGACTCGTACTCATGACGCAGACCCTACGGCCCGCCACTGACAGCGAGCGGAATACCATCGACGTAAGACCCTCGCGAACAGCATGATCGAGCGAGCGACGGTGCCGCAACGAAGGGATGACGTGAACAAGGACGACGAGAGCGGCGAGAGCAGGAGGCCGCGGTCCGGTCCTGAGGACGCGCCCCCCGGCGGCAAGCGCAAGCGGCCCGAAGACCCCGGCGGCGGGATCCTGATGGGCCGTCCCTTCGGCGTGCCCGTCTACGTCGCCCCCAGCTGGTTCCTGGTCGCCGCCCTGATCACCTGGGTCTTCGGCGGCCAGCTCGACCGGGTGCTGCCCGAACTCGGCGGTGTCCGCTACCTCGTCGCGCTCTTCTTCGCCGTCGCCTTCTACGCCTCCGTACTGGTCCACGAACTGGCCCACACCGTCGTCGCGCTGCGCTACAAACTCCCCGTCCGCCGAATCCAGCTCCAGTTCTTCGGCGGAGTCTCCGAGATCGAGAAGGAGTCGGAGACCCCGGGCCGCGAATTCATGCTGGCCTTCGTCGGCCCCCTGCTCTCTCTCGTCCTCGCGGGCTTCTTCTACCTCACGATGCTCGCCGTCGAGCCCGGCACCGTGCCCGGCGTCCTCCTCGCCGGCCTGATGATCTCCAACCTCATCGTCGCCGCCTTCAACCTGCTCCCCGGCCTGCCCCTCGACGGCGGCCGGATGCTGCGCGCCGTCGTCTGGAAGATCACCGGCAAGCCCATGACCGGCACCGTCGCCGCCGCCTGGGTCGGCAGGGCACTCGCCGTCGCCGTCCTCATCGGCCTGCCCCTGCTCACCCACACCGGCGCACTCGGCAACTCCACCAAGGACATCGGCGGCGTGGAGACCGTCACCGACGCGCTCCTCGCCGCCATCCTCGCCGCGATCATCTGGACCGGCGCCGGCAACAGCCTGCGCATGGCCCGCCTGCGCGAACACCTGCCCGACCTGCGCGCCCGCGCCCTCACCCGGCGCGCCGTCCCCGTCGAATCGGCCACCCCGCTCTCCGAAGCGCTGCGCCGCGCCAACGAGGCCGGAGCCCGCGCGCTCGTCGTCGTCGACGGCCAGGGCGAACCGACCGCGCTGGTCCGCGAGGCAGCCATCGTCGGCGTCCCCACCCACCGCCGCCCCTGGGTCGCCGTGAGCGGCCTCGCCCAGGACCTCACCGACGGGATGAAGGTCCCCGCCGAACTCGCCGGAGAAGCGCTCCTCGACCGCCTCAGGGCCAGCCCCGCCACCGAGTACCTGGTGGTCGAGGAGACCGGCGAGATCTACGGAGTCCTGTCCACGGCCGACGTGGAACGCGCCTTCGTCGCCGCCATGGCCAGGCCCGACAGCAAGTGAGGGCCGCTCAAGCCAGGTGAGGAAGGCCCAAATGGAGCAGGTAGTCTGACCGCATGTCCGAACCGACCGGTGCCGCCCGTCGTCGCGGCCCCTTCAAGGTCGGGGACCAGGTCCAGCTCACCGACCCCAAGGGACGCCACCACACCTTCACGCTCGAAGCGGGGAAGAACTTCCACACCCACAAGGGTTCCTTCCCCCACGACGAGCTGATCGGTGCTCCCGAGGGCAGTGTTGTCCGCACCACGGGAAACGTCGCCTACCTCGCGCTGCGCCCCCTGCTCCCCGACTACGTCCTGTCCATGCCCCGCGGCGCCGCCGTGGTCTACCCCAAGGACGCGGGCCAGATCCTGGCCTTCGCCGACATCTTCCCCGGCGCCCGCATCGTCGAGGCGGGAGTGGGATCGGGCTCGCTCAGCAGCTTCCTGCTGCGCGCCATCGGCGACCAGGGCATGCTGCACTCCTACGAGCGCCGCGAGGACTTCGCCGACATCGCCCGGCAGAACGTGGAGCGCTACTTCGGCGGCCCTCACCCCGCCTGGCAGCTCACCGTCGGCGACCTCCAGGACAACCTCTCCGACACCGAGGTGGACAGGGTCATCCTCGACATGCTCGCGCCCTGGGAATGCGTCGAGCCCGTGTCGAAGGCGCTCGTACCCGGCGGCATCCTCTGCGCGTACGTCGCCACCACCACCCAGCTCGCCCGCACCGTCGAGACCATCCGAGAGCACGGCTCGTTCAACGAACCGGCCGCCTGGGAGTCGATGGTCCGCAACTGGCACGTCGAGGGACTCGCCGTACGCCCGGACCACCGCATGATCGGCCACACCGGCTTCCTGATCACCGCCCGCCGTCTCGCCGACGGCGTGGAGCCGCCCCTGCGCCGCCGCCGCCCCTCCAAGGGCGCCTACGGCGAGGACTACGACGGCCCGGGAAGCGGCAGCGGCTCCCGAGGCTGAGCCCGCTGAGGCCACTGAGCCCGCGTCACCGCTCACAACACGACACCACCGCCGCCGAGTTCACGTCCACCCGACGCGAACTCGGCGGCGCAGTCTTTACGTTGGCCTTACGGACCCCGCTGTTCCACCGCACTGTGACGTGTGGCACCATTCACGCCACCCCCACCGGCACCGCCTTCACAGGAGTCACCGCGTGCAGATCTCCGACGTCCCGGACCTCGCGCACACCCAGCCGCGTCCGGTGCACTGGCTCGCCACGGCCACCGCGATGGCCGCCGTGGTGGCCTTCGCCGGTCTGCTCCAGCCCGACGCCGCCACGGCCGACCAGCCCGGCTCCGAACCCACCGCCCACACCGCGCCGAACACGGCACCGCTGCCCGCGCCCGACACCGCCGCCGTGGACTTCCCACTGGAGTGCGGTGGCGCGAAAGCGCTGGTCACGAAGGAAGCCACCGGAGACCTCGACGGCGACGGCAGCCCCGAGACCGTGGCCGCCGCCCGCTGCGACGCGGGATCCGGCACCCCGCCGAGCGGTCTGTACGTCCTCACCGCCACGAAGGACGGCGGCGCCCCTCGTATCGTCGCCACGCTCGTGGACCCGGCCGACCGGCAGAGCGTGGCCGACCTGGAGACGAGCGACGGCGTCGTCCGGGCCCGGCTGCTCGGCTACTCGGGCCCCGACGTACCCGGCTGCTGCCCCGACGAGGAGACCACCCCCACCTGGGAATGGAAGAACGGCGCCTTCGTACGGAGCGAAGGCGCACAGAACCAATCGCGCAGCGTCTGATCCGGTCACCCCAGGTGATCTCACCATTGCCGCGCCGACGGCGTAACCTCTAACTCAGGAGCCTGCGGGGAGGCTCATTCCGCGTCGGGGCCGTACACCTCGACACTGTCCGAAACGCGCCGTACATGAATGCAGTCACCCGGGCATTCCTTCGCCGAGTCGACGACATCCCTGAGGATGGGCAGCGGCACCCGCGTGGTGGCGCCGGGTGACTGGAGAAGTTCGTCGTCGGCGCTCTTCACATAAGCGAGGCCGTCGATGTCGAGCTCGAAGACATCAGGGGCGTACTGGGCACAGATCCCGTCACCCGTGCAGAGGTCCTGGTCGATCCAGACTTCGAGCGGCTCGGAGCCCTCGGTGACGGCATCTGTCGGAACCTGCTGCTGCACGGTCATATCTCCTGCCGTTTCCTGCTTGGGGTGAGGCAATCTCGGGCAAGTCGCGCCAGCCCGGACGGGTGTTGAACACTTCGACGATACAACCGGCCGCTTTCCGATGTTGAACGGTGGGTATTCCCCTGGCGTGAGGGAGAGCGCAAGGGTGAAGATCGGACACGCCCCGACAGTCTTTGTGATCTAGGGGTTTTAATCACCACCTACCCAGGTAGGGTCAGGAAGCGTCCAGCTCCCCTTGGAGGAGGTGAGGACCGTGGCAGCCCACGACGACGACATCAACCGCGGCATCCGGCCCGGACGAGGGTCTGAAGACCCGGCCGGCCAGGTTGCCTATCTCGAGCAGGAAATCGCCGTCCTGCGACGTAAGCTCGCCGACTCTCCGCGTCATACGAGGATTCTCGAAGAGCGGATCGTCGAACTGCAGACGAACCTGGCAGGTGTGTCCGCGCAGAATGAGCGGCTCGCCAATACGCTGCGTGAGGCCCGCGACCAGATCGTGGCCCTCAAGGAAGAGGTCGACCGGCTCGCGCAGCCGCCGGCCGGCTTCGGTGTCTTTCTGCATGCGAACGAGGACAGCACGGCCGACATCTTCACCGGGGGCCGCAAGCTCCGGGTGAACGTCAGCCCCGGCGTCGAGCTCGAAGAGCTCCGGCGCGGCCAGGAAGTCATGCTCAACGAGGCCCTCAACGTGGTCGAGGCCATGGAGTTCGAGCGGGCCGGGGACATCGTCACCCTCAAGGAGATCCTTGAGGACGGCGAACGCGCCCTGGTCGTGGGACACACCGACGAGGAACGGGTGGTACGGCTCGCCGAGCCGCTGCTCGACATCAACATCCGCGCCGGCGACGCCCTCCTGCTCGAACCGCGCTCCGGCTATGTCTACGAAGTCGTTCCCAAGAGCGAGGTCGAAGAGCTCGTCCTCGAAGAGGTCCCCGACGTCGACTACAGCAAGATCGGCGGTCTCGGCGGCCAGATCGAGATGATCCGCGACGCGGTCGAGCTCCCGTACCTCTACCCGGACCTCTTCAAGGAGCACGAACTGCGCCCGCCGAAGGGCATCCTGCTCTACGGTCCGCCCGGCTGCGGCAAGACACTCATCGCCAAGGCCGTCGCCAACTCCCTTGCCAAAAAGGTCGCCGAGGTGAGCGGCCGGCCCGCGGGGAAGAGCTACTTCCTCAACATCAAGGGCCCCGAACTCCTCAACAAGTACGTCGGCGAGACCGAGCGGCACATCCGCCTGGTCTTCCAGCGCGCCCGTGAGAAGGCCAGCGAGGGCACACCTGTCATCGTCTTCTTCGACGAGATGGAGTCCCTCTTCCGCACCCGCGGATCCGGCGTCAGCTCGGACGTGGAGAACACCATCGTCCCGCAGCTCCTCGCCGAGATCGACGGTGTGGAAGGCCTGGAGAACGTCATCGTCATCGGCGCCTCCAACCGCGAGGACATGATCGACCCCGCGATCCTGCGGCCCGGCCGGCTCGACGTGAAGATCAAGATCGAGCGTCCGGACGCGGAGGCGGCCAAGGACATCTTCGCGAAGTACCTCCGCTCCTCGCTGCCCCTGCACGAGGACGACCTGTCCGAACACAAGGGCTCGCCGGAGTCCACGGTGGAGGGCATGATCCAGTCCGTCGTCGAGCGGATGTACACCGAATCCGAGGAGAACCGCTTCCTCGAGGTCACGTACGCCAACGGCGACAAGGAAGTCCTGTACTTCAAGGACTTCAACTCCGGCGCGATGATCCAGAACATCGTCGACCGGGCCAAGAAGATGGCGATCAAGGACTTCCTCGACGAGAACCAGCGAGGACTCCGCGTCGCCCATCTGCTGCAGGCCTGCGTCGACGAGTTCAAGGAGAACGAGGACCTGCCCAACACCACCAACCCCGACGACTGGGCCCGTATCTCCGGCAAGAAGGGCGAGCGGATCGTATTCATCCGCACCCTCGTCACCGGAAAGCAGGGCGCGGACACCGGACGGTCCATCGACACGGTGGCCAACACCGGGCAGTACCTGTAAGGCACAGACCGGCTGCGGATGTCCGGACGGGCATCCGCAGCCGGTTGCTTTCCCCGTACCTTTCACCACACCAGGGCAATGACGGAAACGATCTCCCCACCAGTGCAAAGGCGTTCTAGGCTCTTCGGTACCGCCGCGTCGCGCAGTGCGGGGCCAGGCACCGCACACGCACCGGAGAGACAGCGGTACTTGAGCGCCGTTCCCGAACGGGAGCGCCGCCGGGCAAGGAGGGCCGCATGACCGTACGGCGAGTAATGGGCATCGAGACGGAGTACGGCATCTCCGTCCCCGGCCAACCGAACGCCAATGCCATGCTCACCTCGTCCCAGATCGTCAATGCCTACGCGGCGGCGATGCACAGGGCGCGCCGCGCCCGCTGGGACTTCGAGGAGGAGAACCCGCTGCGGGACGCACGAGGCTTCGACCTCGCCCGCGAGGCCGCCGAGTCCAGCCAGCTCACCGACGAGGACATCGGGCTGGCCAACGTGATCCTCACCAACGGCGCGCGGCTGTACGTCGATCACGCACACCCGGAGTACAGCTCACCGGAGATCACCAACCCCCGCGACGCCGTCCTGTGGGACAAGGCAGGCGAGCGCATCATGGCCGAGGCCGCCGAACGCGCCGGCCAGCTCCCCGGCGCCCAGCCGATCCTGCTGTACAAGAACAACACCGACAACAAGGGCGCCTCGTACGGCACGCACGAGAACTACCTGATGAAGCGGGAGACCCCGTTCTCGGACATCGTGCGCCACCTCACGCCGTTCTTCGTCTCACGGCAGGTCGTCACGGGCGCCGGCCGCGTGGGCATCGGCCAGGACGGCCACGAGCACGGCTTCCAGATCAGCCAGCGCGCGGACTACTTCGAGGTCGAGGTCGGACTGGAGACCACCCTCAAACGGCCCATCATCAACACCAGGGACGAGCCGCACTCGGACGCCGAGAAGTACCGCAGACTCCATGTGATCATCGGCGACGCGAACCTCTCGGAGATCTCCACCTATCTCAAGCTCGGGACGACATCCCTGGTCCTGTCCATGATCGAGGACGGGTTCATCAATGTCGACCTGGCCGTGGACCAGCCGGTACGCACACTCCACCAGGTCTCGCACGACCCGTCCCTGGGACAACTGGTCACGCTCCGTAGCGGGCGGACACTCACCGCCGTACAGCTCCAGATGGAGTACTTCGAGCTGGCGCGCAAATACGTCGAGGAACGCTACGGCGCCGACGCCGACGAGCAGACCAGGGACGTGCTCGGCCGGTGGGAGGACACGCTCAACCGGCTGGAGAGCGACCCGATGAGCCTGTCGGGCGAGCTGGACTGGGTCACGAAGAAAGAGATCCTGGAGGGCTACCGCCGCAGGGACGGCCTGGAATGGGACGCGGCGCGGCTGCATCTGGTGGATCTCCAGTACTCGGACGTACGCCCCGAGAAGGGCCTCTACAACCGTCTGGTGGCCCGCGGGAAGATGGACCGGCTCCTGGACGAACCGGACGTGGAGCGGGCCGAGACAAAGCCTCCAGAGGACACCCGGGCCTATTTCCGGGGCCGCTGTCTGGAGCAGTACGCGGACGACGTGGCGGCGGCCTCCTGGGACTCGGTCATCTTCGACCTCCCGGGCCGGGACTCGCTCCAGCGGGTACCGACCCTGGAGCCGCTGCGGGGCACCCGTAACCACGTGAAAGAGCTCCTGGACCGGTGCCGTACGGCCGAAGACCTCGTCCGCGTGCTCTCGGGCGGCTGAAATGGTCCAGGTCCGGGAATCATGAAGGTGGCCCCCGGACGTTGTACGAACTGCGGGGCCGATGTCGGACCCTGCTTGTAGGGTCGGATCTTGAAGGTCACATCGAGCGGGGCAACCGAGCGGGGTGAGGGATATGGCGACCAAGGACACCGACGGCGGGCAGCAGAAGGCGACGCGCTCCACCGAGGACGTCGAGGAGACGACCGAGGACGCACAGCAGTCCGAGGACCTCAAGGAACGCCAGGAAAAACTGTCGGACGACGTGGACTCCGTGCTGGACGAGATCGACGACGTCTTGGAAGAGAACGCGGAGGACTTCGTGAGGTCCTTCGTGCAAAAGGGCGGTGAGTAGTTAGCGGATGTCCGAGTCGATCACCGAGAAACGGTGCTCAACCTGCCGGACGATGCTTCCTGTCAGCGCATTCGCGTCCAACAAGTCTCGGCCTGATGGGCTCCAGACAAACTGTCGCGAATGCGCTGCGGGATATCACCGCCGTCGTCAGGAGGCACGAGGCAGGACGGTCAGGGCGAAGGTGCCTGTCCCACGTGGGTACAAGCGTTGCCCACAGTGCGGCGAGGCCAAGGCCTACTCGGAGTGGGAGCTCAACCCAACTTCGTCGGACGGCTACGCGAGCTACTGCAAGCCCTGCCGGGCCACTCGGAATCGACAGGCCTACTTCATGCGGAAGTACGGCATCACCATGGTGGAGCGCGACGAGATGATCTCGTCGCAGATGGGTATCTGCGTCATCTGTCTCTCCGCTCCCGCCGCGCATGTGGATCACTGCCATGAGACGGGTAGGGTCCGAGGCGTACTGTGCTTCAACTGCAATTCGGCCATTGGCAAGTTGGGGGACGATCCCGACACCCTGCGCCGGGCCACCGCATACCTGGAGGGAAACGCGTGGAAGCCAACACTCGTAGCACCGGGCGTCTACCAGCTGCCTTCCTGACGCCCGGGTCGGCCTCGTTCATGGACTTCCTGTCCGTCCACTCGCCGGAGATCCTGCCGGGCAACCGGGTGCTGCCGCCCGTCCAGGGCGCGATCGAGGCGCCGCACGGGACGACGATCGTCGCCGTCACCTTCGAGGGCGGCGTGATTCTCGCCGGTGACCGGCGGGCCACCATGGGCAACATGATCGCCCAGCGCGACATCGAGAAGGTCTTCCCGGCCGACGAGTACTCGGCCGTGGGTATCGCGGGTACGGCGGGTCTGGCCGTGGAGATGGTCAAGCTCTTCCAGCTGGAGCTGGAGCACTTCGAGAAGGTCGAAGGCGCGCAGCTCTCGTTCGAGGGCAAGGCCAACCGGCTCTCCACCATGATCCGCAGCAATCTCGCCATGGCCATGCAGGGTCTGGCCGTCGTTCCGCTCTTCGTCGGCTGGGACGTCGACCGGGGCAAGGGCCGTATCTTCTCGTACGACGTCACCGGTGGCCGTTCCGAGGAGCAGGGGTACGCGGCCACCGGGTCGGGTTCGCTCTTCGCGCGCGGTGCGATGAAGAAGCTCTTCCGTGAGGGGCTGACGGAGGAGCAGGCCATCACTCTCGTCATCCAGGCGCTCTACGACGCGGCGGACGACGACTCGGCCACCGGTGGCCCGGACGTGGCCCGCAAGATCTATCCCCTTGTCAACATCATGAGTGACGAGGGTTTCCGCAGGGTCACCGAGGAGGAGTCCTCCCGGGTCGCCCGTTCCATCATCGAGCGCCGGCTGGAACAGCCCGACGGCCCGCGCGCCGAGCTGCTCTGACGCCTGGCCTCTTCTGATAAGACATGTCACTGACAGGAAGGGACGGATAGCCGGTGTCGACGCCGTTCTATGTCTCACCCCAGCAGGCCATGGCCGACCGGGCGGAGTACGCCCGCAAGGGCATCGCCCGCGGTCGCAGCCTGGTTGTGCTGCAGTACGCCGACGGCATTGTCTTCGTCGGTGAGAACCCGTCCCGCGCGCTGCACAAGTTCAGCGAGATCTATGACCGGATCGGTTTCGCCGCCGCCGGTAAGTACAACGAGTACGAGAATCTGCGCATCGGTGGTGTCCGCTACGCGGATCTGCGCGGGTATACCTACGACCGTGACGATGTGACGGCCCGTGGGCTCGCGAACGTCTACGCGCAGACGCTCGGCACGATCTTCTCCAGCGCCGGTGAGAAGCCGTACGAGGTGGAGCTGGTTGTCGCCGAGGTGGGTCCGACGGCCGACGGGGACCAGATCTACCGGCTGCCGCACGACGGATCGATCGTCGACGAGCACGGCTCGGTGGCTGTGGGCGGTAACTCCGAGCAGATCAGTACTTTCCTGGACCAGCAGCACCGTGACGGGATGACGCTCGCGGAGGTGCTGAAGCTGGCTGTGCAGGCCCTGTCCCGTGACACGAACGGGGGCGAGCGGGAGATTCCCGCCGAGCGGCTGGAGGTGGCGGTCCTGGACCGTACCCGGCCGCAGCAGCGCAAGTTCAAGCGCGTCGTGGGGCGTCAGCTCGCGCGTCTGCTGGAGGCGGACGGCGCGGCGTCCACGCCGACGGACGCTCCCTCGGACACCGAGGAGACGGAAGGGTCCGGCGAGTCCGACGAGTGAGTGACGCGAGTCCTCCGGTGCCCCGTACCGCCCGTGCGGTCCGGGGCACCGGTCTGTCCGGGCATCTTCCGCGTGGCCGCCGGTCCGTCTGTCTCAGGCCGGTGGGGGCGCTGTCGAGCCGCGGGTCACCAGGGATACGGGCAGGACGGTGTTCTCGGGTTCGCGTCCGTCGAGGATGGCCAGCAGTGCCGACATCCCGTGCTCGCCGACCCGTTCGGCGGGCAGCCGTACGGTGGTGAGTTCGGGTTCCAGCGCGGTCGCGAGCCCGGAGTCGTCGAAGCCGGTGACGGAGATGTCGTCCGGCACTCGCAGGCCGAGTTTCCGGGCGGCTTTGACGGCGCCGGCCGCCAGCACGTCGCTGTCGCAGATCAGTGCCGTGGCGCGGGGCCCTGGGCCACGCAGGGCCTGTTGGGCCGCTTCTCGCGCGGCGTGCACTTCCAGGGCCGAGGGCATGGTGTGTACGACTGCCCCCGGCACGCCTCGTACGGCCTCGGCGAGGGTGTCGGCGCGCACGGTGAAGGTCCAGGACGTCACGGCCGAGGCCAGGTGGACGATCCTGCGGTGGCCCTGTCCCAGGAGGTGGCCGGTCACCTGGCGCATGGCGTCCGCGATGTCGAGGTTCACGTGCGCGGCGGCGCCGGATCCGGCGGGGTCGCTGTCGAGCATCACGAGCGGCAGGTCGGTGCCCCGGATCGCGGCGAGCGCGTCGGTGGCCATGGAGGAGGCGATCACGCCGTCGAGTGCCGCCCGTGCGGAGGCGAACGGGTCTCTGGCGGGTCCGACGCCCTCCGGTGAGGGATAGAGGACCACCCCGAATCCGTGTTCGGCGGCGACCGAGGCGGCGCCTGTGTAGACGCGGGCGAAGAACTCGTGGGTGAGTGCCGGGACGACCAGGAGCGCGGTCCTGGTCCGGCCGAGGCGGAGGCTGCGGGCGGCGAGGTTGGGCCGGTAGCCCAGCTCGCGCGCCGTGTCGCGGACGAGTCCGGCGGTGCGTTCGGAGACCCGGCCGGTCCACTTGTCGCCGAGCACGAGGGAGACCGTCGCCTGCGACACCCCGGCGGCACGCGCCACGTCCCTGCTGGTCGGTCTCGCGGATCTCGCGGCGGTGCCGGGCGCGGAGCGGTCGGTACGGGGCGGCTCTGTCATGGGTGTCGTCCTCCGCGGTGACTGCTGCGGCCCGAAAGCCGGTGGACCCGCGGGCTCCGGACATGGTACGTATGAGCCCGCACGTTATACGTAAAACTTGCCGTGCCGGGCGAACCGGGGGACAGAAGGGGGAGCCATGGCCACCGGCTATGTGGAGATTCTCAGGGCACCGCACGCGGCACGGCTGCTCGCGGGCACGCTCGTCGGGCGGCTGCCGAGCGCCACAGGCCATATCGCGATCGTCCTGTTCACCCGCGACGCGGGCGGCAGCTACACCCTCGCGGGCATCCTGGCGGCCGTCTACGGGCTGTCCACCGCGATCGGCCAGCCGCTGCTCGGCCGGGCCGTGGACCTGGTCGGCCAGCCGCGGGTCCAGCTCCCCGCGGCCCTCGTCTCCGCCATCGGCATGGTGTTCCTCGCCGCCAACGGCATCGACCCGCTGCCCCTCGCCTACGCGGCGGTGGTCGTCGCGGGCTTCTTCACGCCGCCGCTCGAAGGCGGCCTGCGGGCCCTGTGGCCCAGCGTGCTCGGCAGGGAGGACCGGGTGCACCGGGCGTACGCCATGGACGCCGTGGCGCAGGAGGTGATGTTCACGGCCGGACCGCTTTTCGTCACCCTCCTCGTGGCCCTCTGGTCCCCGGGCGCCGCCCTTCTGGTCATCAACGCCATAGGCGTCGTCGGCGCGCTCACGGTCGTGCTCTCCGAACCCTCCCGCGCCTGGCGCTCGGCGCCCCGCGAGGCGCACTGGCTCGGCGCCCTGCGCTCACCCGGGCTTCTCGCGCTTCTCGCCGCCTTCCTCTTCGTCGGCCTGGCACTGGGTTCCATCACCGTCGCCGGCGTCGCGTACGCGGACGACCGGGGCCGCGAGTCGGTGTACGGGTGGCTGATGGCCGCTCTCGGTCTCGGGGCGCTGGTGGGCGGTCTCGCGTACGGGGCCAGGCAGTGGACCGGCACCCCCGAGCGCCGGCTGCTGGGGATCACCGCGCTGCTCGCCGCCGGCTATCTCCCACTGATGCTCACTCCCGGCGTCGTGGCCATGACTGGGCTCGCCGCGCTCGCCGGGGTCTTCCTGGCGCCCGCGCTGGCCTGTGCCTTCATCGTGGTGGACCGGCACGCCCCGCGCGGCACCGTCACGGAGGCGTTCTCCTGGCTCGTGACGACCTTCGGCGTGGGCGCCGCCTTCGGTACGGGAGTGGCCGGCCCGGTCGTCGAACTCGCCGGTACGTCGGAGAGCTTCGGCGTCGCGGGGGCGGGCGGTTGCGCCGCGCTGCTGGTTCTGCTGGCCACCCGGAAGGTCCTGGGGGCTCCCCGCGAGGACGCCGCGTCCGGCCCCATCGGGGAAGCCGGTCTCGAAAATGATCGCAACGGTGCGGCCCAACACGGTTTCAGCTCAGGCCATCAGGCGTAATGTTCAGACATGGACCGCCGCATTTTCGGGCTGGAGAACGAGTACGGCGTCACGTGCACCTTCAGGGGACAGCGCCGGCTGTCCCCTGACGAAGTGGCGCGCTACCTCTTCCGCCGTGTTGTGTCATGGGGCCGCAGCAGCAACGTCTTCCTGCGGAACGGTGCCCGCCTCTACCTCGACGTGGGTTCGCATCCGGAATACGCGACACCCGAATGCGACAACGTGACCGAACTGGTCACGCACGACAAGGCGGGCGAGCGCATTCTCGAAGGCCTGCTCGTCGACGCCGAACGCCGCCTGCACGAGGAGGGAATCGCGGGCGACGTCTATCTGTTCAAGAACAACACCGATTCGGCGGGAAACTCCTACGGCTGCCACGAGAATTATCTCGTCGCCCGCCACGGGGAATTCTCCCGGCTCGCGGACATCCTCATCCCGTTCCTCGTCACCCGGCAGCTGCTGTGCGGCGCCGGCAAGGTGCTGCAGACCCCGCGTGGCGCGGTCTACTGCGTCAGTCAGCGCGCCGAGCACATCTGGGAGGGTGTCAGCTCCGCCACCACCCGCTCCCGGCCGATCATCAACACCCGTGACGAACCGCACGCCGACGCGGAGCGCTACCGCCGGCTGCATGTCATCGTCGGCGACTCGAACATGTCCGAGACGACCATGCTCCTCAAGGTCGGCGCCACGGATCTCGTGCTGCGCATGATCGAGGCGGGCACGGTCATGCGTGACCTCACCCTGGAGAACCCGATCCGGGCGATCCGCGAGGTCAGCCACGACATCACCGGCCAGCGCAAGGTGCGCCTGGCCAGCGGGCGCGAGGCGTCCGCCATCGAGGTCCAGCGGGAGTACTACGAGAAGGCCGTGGACTTCGTCGACCGCCGGGGCATCCGCACCGGCACCGTGGAGCAGGTCCTGGAGCTCTGGGGCCGGGCGCTCGACGCGATCGAGGCCGAGGATCTGGACCGGATCGGCACCGAGATCGACTGGGTCATGAAGTACAAGCTCATCGAGCGCTA
This sequence comes from Streptomyces sp. NPDC058665, assembly GCF_042714995.1. Classification (NCBI taxonomy): domain Bacteria; kingdom Bacillati; phylum Actinomycetota; class Actinomycetes; order Kitasatosporales; family Streptomycetaceae; genus Streptomyces; species Streptomyces sp. NPDC058665. The sequence goes on along the minus strand of NZ_JBHXRX010000028.1, from coordinate 71,610 downwards.
CCGGGCCAAGCACAACATGACCATGTCCCACCCCCGGGTCGCCCAGATAGACCTCGCCTACCACGACATCCACCGCCGTCGCGGGCTCTACTACCTCCTGGAGAAGCGCGGCCAGGCGGCCCGGATCTGCAACGACATGAAGATCTTCGAGGGCAAGTCCGTGCCCCCGCAGACCACCCGGGCACGGCTGCGCGGAGACTTCATCCGCCGGGCCCAGGAACAGCGGCGGGACTTCACCGTCGACTGGGTCCATCTCAAGCTCAACGACCAGGCGCAGCGCACCGTGCTGTGCAAGGACCCGTTCCGATCCGTGGACGACCGGGTGGAAAAGCTGATCGCCGGTATGTGACAGTTCGATCACCTGTTCCGGCCGTCCGGAACGCGACTCGGGCCCCGTACGTTTCTCGTGCGGGGCCCTTGCCACGCCCTAGAGTGTCGAGGAACTTAACCTTCCGTCTGAGATCTGAGGAATTCGTGCGCCGACTTGCCGGCCTCATCGTCATCCCCCTCCTGCTGCTGTCCACAGCGGCCTGCGGTGACGACGGAGGCTCCGACTCCACCTCGTCCAAGAACGGGCTTCCCGAGATCACAGCGGGTGCCAAGTTCGGTGAGAAGCCGACTCTCGGGAAGGGTGAGGGGACCCCGCCGAAGGAGCTGCAGACCGACGTCATCAGTGAGGGTGACGGCGAGAAGCTCAAGAAGGGTGACGCGATCCAGGTCAATTACCTGGGCCAGTCCTGGGACTCGACCAAGCCCTTCGACAACAGCTTCGACCGCGAGGCCCCCTTCGACCTGACGCTCGGCGCCGGCATGGTCATCCAGGGCTGGGACAAGGGCCTGGAGGGCCAGCGGGTCGGCAGCCGGGTCGCGCTCGGCATTCCGCCGGAGCTCGGTTACGGGGCGCAGGGCCAGGGTGACATCAAGCCCAACTCCACCCTCGTCTTCGTTGTCGACATCCTGAAGGCGACGCAGGTCCCGACCACCGCCAAGGGCACCGAGGTCGCGCAGGACGACGCCGATCTGCCCAAGGTCGGGGTGAACGCAGACGGCAAGGCCCCCACGGTCAAGATCCCGAAGGTGGACCCGCCGGCCAAGCTCGTCTCCAACTACGTGCTGGAGAGCAAGGGCGAGGTCGTCAAGGACACCGACTCGGTCGTGCTGAACTACGAGGCGCTGCTGTGGAAGGACGCCAAGACCTTCGACAGCACGTACAAGAACGGCAAGACCGTCACGTTCCCGCTGCCGCAGCTCACCCTCAAGGGGCTGAAGGACGGCGTCGTGGGCAAGAAGGTCGGCAGCCGGGTGCTGGTCGTGATCCCGCCGGCGGAGGCGTTCGGTGACAAGGAGCAGCAGGGCATCCCCAAGAACTCCACTCTGGTGTTCGCCGTGGACATCCTGGCGAAGGTGTAAGACTGTCCCGGTTGCCCCGTTCATCATTTAGAGGAGCAGTTCAGTGAGCATCGAGAAGCCCGAGATCGACTTCCCGGGTGGCGAGCCGCCGGCCGACCTGGAGATCAAGGACATCTGGGAGGGCGATGGTGCCGTGGCCAAGGCGGGCGACACCGTCTCCGTCCACTACGTGGGCGTGGCCTTCTCCACCGGTGAGGAGTTCGACGCCTCCTGGAACCGCGGTGCGCCGCTGTCGTTCCAGCTCGGTCTCGGACAGGTCATCTCCGGCTGGGACCAGGGTGTCCAGGGCATGAGGGTCGGCGGGCGCCGTCAGCTGACGATTCCCTCGCACCTGGCGTACGGCGAGCGTGGCGCGGGCGGCGGTGCCATCGCCCCCGGCGAGACGCTGATCTTCGTCTGCGATCTCGTCTCCGTCTGACCGGTGTCTGTGGCCGGCGTCGCTGATCGACGCGGCCGATCGGCGTTGTCGGCGGAATGACGCACCTGTCCGATCACATACGGACACACCGAGGGCCCATGCTGTCCGGCGTGGGCCCTCGGCTTTTGCCGCGGGACCGCCGGGCGGTACGGTCGACGCGCGGATCCGGCACTATCAAATGAGGTGTAGGGCGTCGATGGCCATTGCCAAGGCCGAGCGGTTGATGAATCTCGCGCTGTGCCTGCTCGGCACCCGGCGCCCGCTCAGCAAGCGCGAGTTGCGCGAGTCCATCGAGGCATATCTGGAAGCCGGCTCCGACGACTCCTTCAACCGGATGTTCGAGCGGGACAAGGACGATCTGCGCGAACTCGGCCTGGTCATCGAGACCGTGGAGAATCTGGACGGCGAGACCGGTTATCTCGCCCGCCGCGACAGCAACCGGCTCCCCGCGATCACGCTGGACGCCGAGGAGGCCGCCGCGCTCGGTCTCGCCGCCAAGGTGTGGCAGCAGGCCCGGCTCGCGGGCGCGGCCAGTGGCGCGCTCCAGAAGCTGCGGGCCGCGGGCATGCCGGAGGCGGAGGATTCGTACGAGGCGCACCACAGCGCCCTGGAGCCGCGCATTCCCGTTCATGAGGCCGCGTTCGAGCCTCTGATGCTCGCCTGCCGCGATCGCAGGCCCGTGGTCTTCGACTATCGCAAGGCCAACGCCGCGAGGCCCGAGCAGCGCCAGGTCGAGCCGTGGACCCTGGAGTGCTGGCGGGGCCACTGGTATCTGGCCGGCTGGGACCGGGAGCGCCGGGCTGAGCGGGTCTTCCGGCTCTCGCGGATCACCGGCCGGGTCCGCTCCAGGGCGGGGGAGTTCACCGCTCCCGTACCCGACGTGGTCACCGTGCGCGAGACCGTGGAGACCTGGGCGGGTGAGACGGCGACGCGCTCGGCGCTGATCCGGCTCCGTTCCGAGAGCGGATATCCGCTGCGCGCGAGGGCGGTGTCGTCGCGTGAACTGGGCGACGGCTGGGACGAGTTGGAGATTCCGTACGGTCACGGCCTGGACGCCTGGCTGGTGGAGTTCGGGCCCGACGTGGTCGTGCTGGAGCCCGCGGATCTGCGGGCCGACGTCGTGGACCGGCTGCGCGCCGTGGCCAAGGGCTGAGGGGACTTCGTACACACCATGGCAGCCAACGCCATCGACCAGACCCGCCGGATGCTCTCGCTGGTGACCTATCTGCGCGAGCGCCCGGGGGCGCACGTCCAGGACGTCGCGCGCGCCTTCGGGATCACCGAGGACGAGCTGATCTCGGACCTCGACGTGCTGCCCATGTGCGGGACGAGTTTCCGCGGTGGTGACCTGCTCGACATCGACACCGACGGCGACCGCATCTGGTGGCACAACCCGGACGACGTCGCCGAGCCGCTGCGGCTCGCCGCGGACGAGGCCACCGCGCTGCTGGTGGCCGCCCGCGCCGTCGCCACCCTGCCGGGGCTGCGGGAGAGCGACCGGCAGGCGCTGCTGCGGGCCACCGCCAAGCTGGAGGCCGCCGCCGGGGAGGTGGCGGGTGCCAGCTCCCGGCTCTCGGTCACCTTCGAGTCCGAGGGCGGTGTCTTCGCGGATGTGGACCGGGCCATCTCCGAGCGGCGTCGGCTCTGGCTGCGTTACTACTCCCCGGCGCGCGACGAGCTGACCGAGCGTGAGGTCGACCCGATCAGGCTGTTCGCCGTGGGCCACACGTACATGGAGGCCTGGTGCCGGCTCTCCGAGGCGCGGCGTACGTTCCGGCTCGACCGGGTCGCCGAGATCAGGCTGCTCGACGAGCCGGCCGCGCCGCCGGAGCTGGAGCTGCGTGATCTCTCCGAGGGGTTGGTGCAGCCGGCGGCCGAGGATCCCGAAGTGGTGGTCGAGGTCGGGCCCGGCGGGCGCTGGGTCGCCGAGTACTACCCGCACGACAGCGCGGAGGAACTGCCCGACGGGGGCTTGCGGATCACGCTGCGTACGCCCGCGCCGGCCTCGCTGCGCCGGCTCGCGCTGCGTCTCGGCAGGGACGGCCGTATCACCTCCCCGCCGGATCTCGCGGAGAGCGCGCGGCTGGCGGCGGGCGAGGCGCTGGCGGCGTACGAAGCCGACGACTACCGACGCAACTAGGGGATTTGGGGAAAATGTCCGTGATGGGTGGTTTCTCGGCGCCTGCGTCCATGGTGCCGGCGTCCATGGTGCCGGTCCTCTTCCAGGCTGCCTGCCCCGAGTGCCGGGCCCGCTTCGAGCTCTCGGCCGGCGCGCTGCGGCTCGCGATCGGCGCCAGCCGCCGTACGACCTTCTACTCCTTCACCTGCCCCGAGTGCGAGACGGCGGTGCGCAAACCCGCCGGTGAACGCATCGTCGAACTGCTCATGGGCGGCGGCGTCCGGACGCTGCGCCTGCATTCGACTCTCTAGGGAAAAGGCTTCCTCGCGTGTTCTGGCCCATGCTCGCCATCGCCCTCGGATTCTGCGGACTCACCGTGCTCGGTGTCCTCGCGGTCCGTGTCTTCGTCGAGGCCCAGCGCCTCGGCCACCAGGTCGCCTCCACCACGCGGCGGATCAACCAGGCGGCCGAGGAGCTGGAGCTGGCCGCTACCCATCTCGCCAAGACCGGCGATGCCATCCGATAAATGAATGCACCCTCCCTCCATCACCAGTTCGGGCGGTAGGGTGACGAAGCGGTCTCGGACTGGAGGCGGGGGCCGTCGTAGGGAGTACGCACAGGCATTGCCCAGCGTTTACCCCTGCGGGTTACGATCGCTGCCAGCACGGTGGTCAGACAACTGTCCGGCTGTCGTCCAAGACTCCTGTCGCCTCGGTGAAGAAGGTAATCGCTATGGGTAGGCTCGGCCCCACCGAGATCATCCTCATTCTTGTCGTCATCATCCTGCTCTTCGGCGCCAAGAAGCTTCCCGACATGGCCCGTTCGCTCGGCAAGTCGGCGCGCATCCTCAAGAGTGAGGCGAAGGCGATGAAGACCGACGACAACAAGAGCGGCACCGTTCCGACGGACCCGCCGACCGCCTCCGCCGAGCCGGACCAGCCCGCGCCCCGGACGATCCAGGCCGCGCCCGGCGATGTCACGAGCTCGCGCCCCGTCGCCGAGCCGACCGACTCGACCAAGCGCTGATCCGACCCCTGGGCCGATGCACGCACCGGGCACGGTGACGGCCTTCCGCACGAGATGAGGACGTGGGTTGCCCAAGTCTGCCCGCACAGAAGAGAAGGATCCCGAGGGGCGCATGCCGCTCGTGGAGCATCTTCGTGAGCTGCGCAACCGGCTGTCGAAAGGGATCCTCGCGATCGTCGTGGTGACGATCGTGGCGGTGTTCTACAGCGAGCAGATCATGTCGTTCCTCTCGGAGTCGGTCCCCAAGTGTGAGAACGGGCTCCAGGAGAGCGACGGCGGCAACTGTGCCGTCGTCTCCTTCAACACCCTCACCTCGCCGTTCACCACGACGATCCGGGTCAGCCTCACCGCCGGCATCATCGTGTCCAGCCCGGTCTGGCTCTACCAGCTGTGGGCGTTCATCGCCCCGGGCCTGCACAAGAACGAGAAGAAGTACACGTACGCGTTCGTCGCGAGCGCGGTGCCGCTCTTCACGGCCGGTGCCTACCTGGCCTACATCATCCTGCCGATCAGCGTGAAGGTGCTCATCAGCCTCACGCCGGAGGGCTCGTCCAACATCCTCTCGCTCGACGAGGTCCTCGACTTCACCACCCGTATGGTGCTGGTCTTCGGTCTCGCCTTCGAGCTGCCACTGGTGCTGGTCATGCTCAACATGACCGGCATGGTGACCGGCCGCCGGATGGCCGGCTGGTGGCGCGGTGTCGTCATGGGCGTCTTCGTCTTCGGCGCGGTGATCACCCCGACGACCGACCCCGTGGGCATGCTCGCGCTGGCCGGTCCCATCGTCGTCCTCTACTTCGGCGCGGTCGGCTTCTCGCTCGTCAACGACCGGCGCAGGCGCCGCAAGAACCCGGACGCGGATCTGGACGACGACGAGGCGTCGGATCTGGACCACACTCCTGAGAGCGTCGGCGACGTCGAACCGGTCTCGTCCGTGGCCGCACTGCCCGAGCAGGCGGACAGCGGCCGTAACGCCCGGGTGAACGGCTACGACGACATCACCTGACCTGGGCCGGCGACCGCCGGTGGGCCGTGGTACCTCGCCCGTAAAGATCGCGCTGACTGTCAGAGGTGGCGGGTAGGCTCGTGAGCAAGATGACAGAGGACCTCACACCGGCCGAGCGGTACGCCGCAGCTCGGATCCGGGCAGCCGAGCAGGCCACCGCACTCGCGCCGTTCCGCGAGATGTACGACTTCGGCCTCGATCCGTTCCAGATTGAGGCATGCCAGGCGCTGGAGTCCGGCAAGGGCGTCCTGGTCGCCGCGCCCACGGGCTCCGGCAAGACCATCGTCGGCGAGTTCGCCGTGCACCTGGCCCTCGCCGAGGGCCGTAAGTGCTTCTACACCACACCCATCAAGGCGCTGTCCAACCAGAAGTACGCGGACCTGGTGAAACGCTACGGCGCGGACAAGGTCGGGCTGCTCACCGGCGACAACAGCGTCAATTCCGACGCCCCGGTGGTTGTCATGACCACCGAGGTCCTGCGCAACATGCTCTACGCGGGCTCCCAGTCGCTGACCGGGCTCGGCTATGTGGTGATGGACGAGGTGCACTACCTCTCCGACCGCTTCCGGGGCGCCGTCTGGGAAGAGGTGATCATCCACCTCCCCGAGTCCGTGACGCTGGTGTCACTGTCGGCGACGGTCTCCAACGCCGAGGAGTTCGGTGACTGGCTGGACACCGTCCGCGGCAGCACCGAGGTGATCGTCTCCGAGCACCGCCCCGTGCCGCTGTGGCAGCACGTCTTCGCGGGCCGCCGGATGTACGACCTCTTCGAGGAGAGCACCGACCACGGCGGCCGGGGCGGCGCCCGCCGCGAGGTCAACCCCGACCTCGTCCGGCTGGCCCGGATGGAGAACCAGAAGACGTACAACCCCCGTGAGCGCCGTCGCGGCAAGATGGTCCGGGAGGCGGACCGAGAGCGCGAGCGTCGGCAGCGGAGCCGGATCTGGACGCCGGGCAGGCCCGAGGTCATCGAGCGGCTCGACGCCGAGGACCTGCTGCCCGCCATCACGTTCATCTTCAGCCGGGCCGGCTGCGAGGCCGCCGTACAGCAGTGTCTGCACGCCGGGCTGCGGCTGAACGACGACAGCAGGCGCGCACGGGTCCGCGAGATTGTGGAGGAGCGCACCGCGTCCATCCCCACCGAGGACCTGCATGTGCTGGGGTACTACGAGTGGCTGGAGGGCCTGGAGCGCGGCATCGCCGCCCACCACGCCGGCATGCTGCCCACCTTCAAGGAAGTCGTCGAGGAGCTGTTCGTACGCGGTTTGGTCAAGGCCGTGTTCGCCACGGAGACCCTGGCGCTCGGCATCAACATGCCCGCCAGGTCCGTCGTCCTGGAGAAGCTCGTCAAGTGGAACGGCGAGCAGCACGCCGACATCACACCCGGCGAGTACACCCAGCTGACCGGGCGCGCCGGGCGCCGTGGCATCGATGTCGAGGGCCACGCGGTGGTCCTCTGGCAGCGCGGCATGGACCCGGGCGCGCTCGCCGGTCTCGCGGGCACGCGCACGTATCCGCTGCGCTCCAGCTTCCGGCCGTCGTACAACATGGCGGTCAATCTGGTGCAGCAGTTCGGCCGTCACCGCTCGCGCGAGCTGCTGGAGACGTCGTTCGCGCAGTTCCAGGCGGACAAGTCGGTGGTGGGGATCTCCCGTCAGGTCCAGCGGAACGAAGAGGGGATGGAGGGCTACCGGGAGGGCATGACCTGCCACCTGGGGAACTTCGAGGAGTACGCGCGGCTGCGCCGCGACCTCAAGGACCGCGAGACGGAGCTGGCCAAGCAGGGTGCCGTGCAGCGGCGGGCCGCCGCCGCCTCCTCGCTGGAGAAGCTCAAGCCCGGTGATGTCATCCATGTCCCGACCGGCAAGTTCGCCGGGCTCGCGCTGGTGCTCGACCCCGGGCTGTCGGCCGGGCGGGCCAATGGACACCGGGGCATGGAGTATCACGACGGCCCGAGGCCGCTCGTCCTGACCGCCGAGCGGCAGGTCAAGCGGCTCGCGTCGATGGACTTCCCGGTGCCGGTCGAGCCGTTGGAGCGGATGCGGATCCCCAAGAGCTTCAACCAGCGCTCGCCGCAGTCGCGTCGGGATCTGGCGTCCGCGCTGCGCACGAAGGCCGGTCATATCGTGCCGGAGCGGCACCGCAAGGGGCGGGCGGCGGCAGCCGACGACCGCGAGATCTCGCGGCTGCGCTCGGAGTTGCGCGCGCACCCGTGCCACGGCTGCGACGAGCGCGAGGACCACGCGCGCTGGGCCGAGCGCTACCACCGGCTGCAGCGGGACACCCGGCAGCTGGAGCGGCGGATCGAGGGCCGGACGAACACCATCGCCCGCACCTTCGACCGTATCGTCGCCCTCCTCACGGAGATGGACTATCTGCGCGGCGACGAGGTCACGGGCAACGGCAAGCGGCTCGCGCGGCTCTACGGCGAACTGGACCTGCTGGCCAGCGAATGTCTGCGCGAAGGCGTCTGGGAGGGGCTCTCCCCGGCCGAACTGGCCGCGTGCGTCTCGGCGTTGGTCTTCGAGGCGCGCCAGTCGGACGACGCGGTGGCGCCCCGGCTGCCCACTGGCGCGGCGAAGGCCGCGCTCGGCGAGATGGTCCGTATCTGGGGCCGGCTCGACGCTCTGGAGGAGGACTTCAAGATCAACCAGGCGGAGGGCGTCGGCCAGCGCGAGCCCGACCTCGGCTTCGCCTGGGCCGTGCACATGTGGGCGTCGGGCAAGGGACTCGACGAGGTGCTGCGGGACGCCGAGATGCCGGCGGGTGACTTCGTCCGCTGGTGCAAGCAGGTGATCGACGTCCTCGGGCAGATCGCCGCGGCGGCGCCCCGCGAGAACAGCACGGTCGCGAAGAACGCGCGCAAGGCGGTCGACGCGGTGCTGCGCGGGGTCGTGGCGTACAGCTCGGTGGGGTGACGGCGGCCCGAGTCGCCCGATTCAGTGACCTGTTGGGCTCTTACGGGTGAATCAGGAAATCACTCAGGGTAGTTGATGGCATGCTCTCTGTGCGCACCGATCACCGGTGCCCGGGTTCCACGTCCTCAACAAGGAGCAGCCGCATGCGCGTTCGTCAGTCCCTCCCCGCCCTCGTCGGCGCCGTCGCCATGGTCCTGGGAATGTCCACCGCGGCGACGGCGGCCCCGTCCGCCGCGACGCCCTGTGGGTACTACGCGTCGTCCAGCGACTCGTACTACAACCACTGCACGAATGACGGCTCGCGCGTCGTCATCGAGGTCGAGGTCTCGGGCTGGAACTACGAGCAGTGTGTGGGTCCGGGCGTCACGTGGCTCGGCTCCACCAGCAAGGTGAGCGACGCGTGGTATGTGGGACGCACCTGCTGACCCTTTTTCGCGGAAGGGCCCGGACACCGAGTGTCCGGGCCCTTCGTCATGCGGCCAACCGCCGTGCGAGCGCGGTCAGTTCGGGCGTACGCAGCACACGGTCGCCGAATCCGGGCAGGGGCACATGGAGCGGTTCGGTCCAGCGGCGGGGGATCGCGGCGAAGCCGTAGGCGGCGCCGGCGAGCGCGCCGGTGACCGCCGCGACCGTGTCCGTGTCCCCGCCCAGGTCGATCGCCGCGGCGAGGGAGGTCTCGAACGAGTCGGTGGTCCGCAGCGCCCAGAGGGCCGAGCCCAGACACGGCCACACCGCGCCGTTGAACTCCGTGGCGTCGTCCGGGTGCCAGCCGGGATCGAGCACCGTCGCCCAGCGCGGGCGGTGGTCCTCGCGTACATCCCGGAGAGCGCCGGGCACGGCGGCCACCGGGTCACCGCCGTCCAGCGCCACCCGGATCAGCTCGTGCAGCACGGCCGTGCCCTCCCACGCCGCCGCGTCACCGTGGGTGAGCGCCGCGATCCTGCGGGCGGCCGACATGGTGGCCTCGCGGCCGGCGGCGGCGAAGTGCACGGCGGGGGTGGCCGCGCGCATCAACGAGCCGTTGCCGGCGGCCCGTCCGGAGCGCTGGAAGTGGAGTGGAGCGGCGAGGTCCCAGGGATCGCCGCTCGTTAGGACCTGTTCCGTCTGGAGTCCGATGTCCTTGGGGTCGGCCGCGGCCCAGCGCCTGAACCGGTCGAAGATGTCGGGCAGTTCGAGGCCGCCGCGCTCCAGCAGCGACTCGCCGATGAGGACCGCCATCTGCGTGTCGTCGGTCGCCTCGCCCGGCTCCCAGCCGCCGCCACCGCACATCTCGCCCACGCCGTCCGGGAAGCGGGCGGCGAAGACGCCGGCGGGGCCGAACTCGAAGGGCGCTCCGAGCGCGTCGCCGACGGCGGAGCCGACGACCGCTCCGCGTGCGCGGTCGGCGCGCGCGGTTCTGTCCGAGGGGGCCGGGTGGTCCGGTGGGGTCATCCGGCCAGGATAGGGAGGCCGGACGCCGTCCGGCGATCGAGGGGAGTCCGGCGTCAGGCCGTCGGGTTCTCCTGCTCGCGCTCCACCTGCTCGTTCCATTCGCGCTTGACCGCCCGCCATGCCTCGTCGTTCTGGCCCAGCCGCCAGTAGCCCGAGATCGACAGCCGCTCGCGCGGGATCTGCCGGTCGTGCCGCAGATGACGGCGGAGCTCCTTCACGAAACCGGCCTCGCCGTGCACGAAGGCGTGCACGTCACCGGCGGGGAACTCCAGCGCCCGTACCGCGGCGACCAGCGCCTCGCCGACCGGGCGGCCCCCGCGGCGCAGCCAGACGATCTCCGCGCCGGCGGGAGCGGCGATCTTCTGCTCCTCCTCGGGGGCCTCGATCTCGACGAAGACCTTGATCCTGGCGCCCTCGGGAGCCTGCTCGACCGACGCGGCGATCGCGGGCAGCGCGCTCTCGTCACCGACGAACAGATGCCAGTCGGCGGCCGGGTCGGGGGCGTACGACCCGCCGGGGCCCAGGAACCGCACCGTCTCGCCGGGCTTCGCGGCGGCGGCCCAGGGCCCCGCCAGGCCCTCGTCGCCGTGCACCACGAAGTCGATCGTGATCTCCCCGGCGGCCGGATTCCACTCGCGCACCGTGTACGTACGGGTGGTGGGCCACTGTTCGCGCGGGAAGCCCTCGCGGATCCGGTCCATGTCGAACGGCTCGGGATAGCTGACACCCTCGGCGGCGAACAGCAGCTTGACGTAGTGGTCGGTGAATCCGCCGGACCGGAGCCCGGCGGGTCCCTCGCCGCCGAGGACCAGGCGCACCATGTGCGGCGTGATGCGCTGGGTGCGTATGACCCGCGCCTCCTGGACCTTCGGTGACCTGCGGGCCGGCTCTGCTGCCACGGCGTCTCCCTCGACTCGTGCGGTGCTTAGGTATGCCTAAGTTAACACCACGCCGTCGGCCCGCGCGCGATATGTGCGTACCGATGTGTGAACCGATACGCGTCCCCGGTGTGACTCGCGCCGTCACTTCCCCAGCGTGGTGAGCAGCCGGTGCATGGCGTTGTTCAGACCCCACCGCGCGGCCAGCGCCTCCACCAGCTCCGGGTCGAGCGGCTCGGAGGGCAGCGCCGGGTCGAAGTCCGGCAGCGGGACGTCCCCGGCGACCCGCACCACCTTGGGCGCGACCGCCACATAGGCCCTGGCCTCGTCCAGCCGCTTGCGCTGCGAGGGCGTGAGCCCGGACCGCGGGTCGTCCACCGCCGCCATGATCCCCGCCAGATCGCCGTACGCGTCGAGCAGCTTGGCCGCCGTCTTCTCGCCGATCCCGGGCACGCCCGGCAGCCCGTCGCTCGGGTCGCCGCGCAGCAGCGCCAGATCGACATAGCCGGGCCCGTCGACCCCGTACTTCTCGCGCAGCCATGCCTCGTCCGTCACCTGGAGCGAGCCGACCCCCTTCAGGGGATACAGCACCCGCACCTGGCGGGCGTCGTCCACGAGCTGGTACAGGTCGCGGTCGCCGGTGATCACATCCACCGGGCCGGTGGCGCGGCCGGTGAGGGTGCCGATCACGTCGTCCGCCTCGTAACCCGCCACGCCGACCCGGGCGATCCCCAGCGCGTCGAGCACCGCCTCGATGATCGGCACCTGCGGGGCGAGCGTGTCCGGGGTCTCCTCCTCGTCCGGCCCCTCCGGCCGCTCCACCGCCACGCGATGCGCCTTGTACGACGGGATCAGCTCCACTCGCCACCGCGGCCGCCAGTCGTTGTCCCAGCAGGCCACGAGGTCGTCCGGGTGGTGGTCCTGGACGAGCCGGGCGATGAAGTCGAGCAGGCCCCGGACCGCGTTGACGGGCGTGCCGTCAGGGGCACGCACCGAGTCGGGGACCCCGAAATAGGCCCGGAAGTAGAGGGAGGCGGTGTCGAGGAGCATCAGGCGTCGCGTCACACCCCGATGATGCCGCATCCCACTGACAGTGGCCGGACGGTGGACGGGTCCCGCCGGCCACTGGCGCCCGTACCGGTCTGACCTGCGCGGCAGCGCGCCGAGTGGTGTGGACCACATAAATGTTTGGGTCATGAGGACCAGGGCAGGCGCGCACACGGAGCGGACCCGGACACGGACTCACGAAGACCGCCGGACATCACGGGCAGACCCCGTGCCGCTCCACGGCCCGCCGGCGGGGGTGGCGGGCCGTTTCTCATTTCGACGGCGTGAGGTATATGTGTCCAGGCTGCAGGCGGAACACCTGTACAAGGTATTCGGCGCACGACCCGGTGAAGCGGTGGGGAAGCTCGAAAGCGGCGCGGACCGCGAGGAGTTGCGCGCCGAAGGTACGACCGCAGCGGTGATCGACGCCTCGTTCTCCGTCGACCCCGGTCAGATATTCGTCGTGATGGGACTCTCCGGATCCGGCAAGTCCACCTTGCTGCGCATGCTCAACGGACTGCTGGAACCGACCGCCGGCAGAGTCCTCTTCGACGGCCAGGATCTGACCGCCCTGAGCGCGGCCGAGCTGCGTACCGTGCGCTCCACCAAGATCAGCATGGTCTTCCAGCACTTCGCGCTCTTCCCGCACCGCAGCGTGCTGGAGAACGCGGGATACGGCCTGGAGGTCCAGGGCGTCCCACGGGCCGCACGGAACAAGCGCGCCACCGAGGCGCTGGAGCTCGCGGGCCTGGCCGGCTGGGAGAAGGCCTGGCCCGACGAGCTGTCCGGCGGTATGCAGCAGCGCGTGGGTCTGGCCCGCGCGCTGGCCACCGACGCGGACCTGCTGCTCATGGACGAGTCGTTCAGCGCGCTCGACCCGCTGATCCGCCGTGACATGCAGGACCAGCTCCTGGAACTCCAGAAGCGGCTGAAGAAGACCATCGTCTTCATCACCCACGACCTCAACGAGGCCATGCGGCTCGGCGACCGGATCGCCGTGATGCGCGACGGCGAGATCGTGCAGCTGGGCACCGCCGAGGACATCCTCGTCACCCCGGCCAACGACTACGTCGCCTCCTTCACCCAGGACGTCGACCGCTCACGGGTGCTGACCGCAGGCGCGATCATGGCGGACGCCGACACCGCGCACGGCCTCCGTACGGAGGGCGGCAAGGAACTGCGTACCGATGAGGACGTGCTCGCGGCGGCGCCCGCCAGCGTCACCACGAGCACCCCGATCATCGAGCTGTTCACCCCCTGCTCCACCAGTTCGGTGCCCGTCGCCGTCACCGACGACGAGGGGCGGCTGGTCGGAGTCGTACCGCGCGCCAGGCTGCTCGCCGTGCTCGGCGAGCCGATGACGCCCGCAGACGCGCCCGTCGGTACGCCGGCGCCGGTGACCGACGGCGCCCCGGCGGAGCTGTCCGTGGGCAAGGAGGCCGCCAGTGCCTAGGCTCCCGCTCGGCGAGTGGGTCGACAGCGGGGTCGACTTCCTCCAGCGCCATCTCTCCTGGCTGTTCGACGCCATCAGCTCGCTCGTCACCGGCATGTTCGACGCCGTCGACGCGGTGCTGAGCGGCCCGGAACCGCTTGTCCTCGCCGGCATCCTGGCCGTGCTCGCCTGGTGGCTGCGCGGACTGCTCGCCGCCGTACTCGCCTTCGCCGGGTTCGCGCTCATCGACTCGATCGAGCTGTGGGAACTCGCGATGTCGACGCTCTCGCTGGTGCTCGTCGCCACGATCGTCATCCTGGTCGTCGCGGTGCCGCTCGGTGTCTGGGCCTCGCGCTCGGCCACCGTCAGCGCCGTCATCCGGCCGGTGCTCGACTTCATGCAGACGATGCCCGCGATGGTCTATCTGATCCCCGGCATCATCTTCTTCGGCGTGGGCGTGGTGCCCGGCATCATCGCCACGATCATCTTCGCCCTGCCGCCCGGCGTCCGTATGACGGAGCTGGGCATCCGGCAGGTCGACGCCGAACTGGTCGAGGCCGCCGAGGCGTTCGGCACCAGCCCGCGCAACACCCTGCTGCGCGTCCAGCTCCCGCTCGCGCTCCCGACGATCATGGCCGGCATCAACCAGGTGATCATGCTGGGCCTTTCGATGGTCGTCATCGCGGGCATGGTCGGCGGCGGCGGCCTCGGCGGCGCCGTCTACCGCGCCATCGGCAACGTCGACATCGGCCTCGGCTTCGAGGCGGGCGTCTCCATCGTCATCCTGGCGATGTACCTCGACCGGATGACCGGCGCCCTCGGCAGGCACGTCTCGCCGGTGGGGCGCCGCGCGCTGGCCAAGGCGCAGGCACTGAGCGGTTCGTTCAAGATCTGGGACCACCGTCCGCGTCCCTCGGTCGCCGTCGTCGGCGTGGTCGTACTCGCGCTTGTCGCGGGCGGCATGAGCATCTTCGGCGGCGACAAGACCTCGACCGTCGCGGGCGACGGCGACATCGGCCAGGGCAAGAAGATCAGCATGGGCTACATCCCCTGGGACGAGGGCATCGCGTCCACCTTCCTCTGGAAGGAGCTGCTGGAGCGGCGCGGTTACGAGGTCGAGGCCACCCAGTACGAGGCCGGGGCGCTCTACACCGGCCAGGCCAACGGCCAGATCGACATCCAGACCGACTCCTGGCTGCCGACCACGCACGCCACCTACTGGGCCAAGTACCAGGACAAACTGGAGGACATGGGCTCCTGGTACGACGAGACGTCCCTGGAGCTGTCCGTGCCCTCGTACGTGGACGGCGTCGACTCCCTGGCCGATCTCAAGGGCAAGGCCGGCCAGTTCAAGGGCCGGATCATCGGTATCGAGCCCAGCGCGGGCGAGATGGGCATCCTGAAGGACAAGGTGCTCAAGGAGTACGGCCTCGAAGGCGAGTACAAGGTCGTCGACGGCTCCACGCCCGGCATGCTGGCAGAGCTCAAGCGCGCGTACGAGAAGAAGGAACCGGTCGTCGTCACACTCTGGTCCCCGCACTGGGCGTACAACACCTACGACCTGAAGAAGCTCAAGGACCCCAAGGAGACCTGGGGCAAGGGCGACGGCGTGCACACGCTCGCCCGCAAGGGCTTCTCCGCCGACAACCCGGGCGTCGCCAAGTGGCTCAAGAACTTCGAGATGACTGAGGACCAGCTCACCAGCCTCGAAGCGGAGATCCAGGGCGCCGGCAAGGGCAAGGAGCAGGACGCCGTACGCGCCTGGCTGAAGGACAACCCCGGGCTGGCCGACAAGTGGACCCCGGTCGCCGGGGTCAGCAAGGGCGCGAACGGCAAGGACGAGCGTGAACGGCCCATCGAAGTCGCCTGGTTCCCCTGGGAGGAGGACATCGCCGCCACGTATCTGTGGAAGGCGGTGCTGGAGGAACGGGGCTACACGATGAACCTCAAGCAGTTCGAGGTCGGCCCGATGTACGCCGCGCTCTCCCGGGGGCAGATCGACGTCCAGTTCGACGGCTGGCTGCCCAACACCCAGAAGAGGTACTGGGACAAGTACGGCGACAAACTCTCCGACCTCGGTTCCTGGTACGGGCCGACGTCCCTGGAGATCGCCGTGCCCAGTTACGTCAAGGGCGTCGACTCGCTGGAGGATCTGAAGGGCCGCGAGGACGAGTTCAAGGGCCGGATCGTCGGTATCGAGCCGGGCACCGAGACCATGAACCTCCTCAAGAACGACGTCCTGCCGGGCTACGGCCTGGACGGCGACTACAAGGTCGTCGACAGCTCGACGCCGGGCATGCTGGCCGAACTTGAGCGGGCGTACGGCAAGAAGGAGCCGATCGCGGTCATGTTGTGGACCCCGCACTGGGCCTACAACGAGTACGAGCTGACCAAGCTGAAGGACCCCAAGAAGGCCTTCGGCGATGGCGACCAGATCCGGACCGTGGCCAACAAGGACTTCCCCGAGAACTACCCGCAGCTCACCAAGTGGTTCAAGGACTTCAAGCTCAGCGAGCAGCAGCTGGCCGGTCTGGAGAACGAGATCCAGAAGCGCGGTGCGGGACATGAGGAAGAGGCGGTCAAGGCCTGGATGGACAAGAACCCGGGCATCGCGGACCGGATCGCCCCGCAGTGAGCGGTCGGCGCTGAGCCGCAGGCGGTAGGCCGTCGCGCTCAGCGGCAGCGGCAGTGGCGGAAAGTAGCGGGCGGACACCGTGAGAGACGGTGTCCGCCCGCTGTTTCCGCCCACCGCGCTCTGGGGGTGCGGTCGGCGCTGAGCGTCGTACGTTGGAGCTGTGGCCCTCGGACACGTCCTACGGGTCGGTAACCGGATCCGGGCGGATCGGCGGCGGGTGAGACAGACCGTACTTACACGGCCGTCAACTCTGAGAAGATGACGATCCGGCCGGAGGGAGCCCAGACATGGACGACAAGGAAGCGCTCAGGGTGGGCGCCGCCGTCCGAAGACGGCGCAGGTCCCTCGGGCTGACGTTGGCGGCCGTCGCCGACCGCAGCGGACTGTCCGTACCCTTCCTCAGCCAGATCGAGAACGAACGGGCCCGGCCCAGCTCCCGCTCGCTGGAGCGGGTGGCCGAAGCCCTGGAGACCACCACCGCCGCGCTGCACGCCGCGGCGGACTCGGCGCGCACCGTCGATGTCGTCCGGGCCCACGAGGGCGGCCATGGCGTACGCAGGGTGGCACGCGGCGGCCACCAGCTGCACGCCAAGGAGTACACCGGCGAGCAGGACACCGGGCGCGAGCACCAGCACCGCAACGACGAGGTCATGTACATCGCCGACGGTGCGGCCGAGGTGGAGGCCGAGGGGCGGGCCTACCGCCTGGAGCGCGGCGACACGCTGTATCTCTCCGGAGGCGTCAGGCACCGCTGGCGCGCCACCGAGCCCGGTACCCGCATCTTGGTCGTCGCCGTCGCCGAGCACATCGACGCGACGTTCGACACCCGGCGCTGAGCGGCGGGCGCCGCCGTGCCGAGAGACCGTGGGGGCCGGCGGATCGTTTCACTCGTTCCCTCGCTCACGGAGGCCGTCGCGGTCACCGCGCCCGGACTGCTGGTGGGCGCCACCGACTGGTGCGTCCACCCCGCCGGCCTCGACGTCGTACGTGTCGGCGGCACCAAGAATCCCGACATCGCCGCGATCACCGCGCTCCGCCCCGATCTCGTCGTCGCCAACGAGGAGGAGAACCGCGGGCCCGATCTGGCCGTGCTGCGGGCGGCGGGCATCGAGGTGCTGGTCACCGAGGTGCGCGACCTCGACCAGGCCTTCGCTGAGCTGGAGCGGCTGCTCGTGACGGGCTGCGGGCTCACGGTGCCGCGCTGGCTGGACGAGGCCCGCGACGCCTGGGCGGCGGTGCCCCCTCCGTACGGAGGAGGGCGCCGGGCGGTCGTACCGATCTGGCGCAGGCCCTGGATGGTGCTCGGGCGGGACACCTTCGCCGGGGATCTGCTCGCCAGGCTCGGTGTGCGCAACGTCTACGGCGACCGGGCCGAGCGCTACCCCCGTATCCCGCTGGACGAGCTGCGGGCCTCGGGGGCCGACCTTGTCGTCCTGCCCGACGAGCCGTACCGCTTCACCGCCGACGACGGCCCGGAGGCCTTCCCCGGGCTGCCTGCGGCGCTGGTCGACGGGCGGTTCCTCACCTGGTACGGGCCGTCACTGGCCCAGGCGCCGGCGGCGCTGCGGGCAGCACTCCGCTGACGAGACCGTGGACCGTACGGGTCCAGGCGACCGCCCACGCGGCTGTCAGCAGGGCGAACAGGGCGAACGCGAGCCAGGTCGGGGCGGCCGGGCCGGTGGCGCTGCCGAGCCCGGCGGCGCCGGTCACACAGGTGCCGACCGGGAAGGTGAAGGCCCACCAGGTCATCGAGAACGGCATTCCGCGCCGGGCGCCCCGTACGACCATCGCGACCGCCAGGGCCAGCCACAGCAGCGCGAAGCCCAGCACCGGGACGCCGTACAGCACCGCGAACGCGTCCAGCGCGGACAGGTACGGGGACGAGGGCCCGAGCGCGACGGGGGCCGCCTCGGCGAGATGGCCGACCGCCGTCGTGGACTGCCCGAGCGGCCCGAGTACGAGGAAGAGCGCCGGCGTCAGGGCGACGGGCAGCGGACCGAGGAGAACCAGCCGTCCGAAGATCAGCGGCAGCAGGGTGAGCGTGGTGAGGAGGCTCAGACCGAACATCGCGTAACAGCCCAGCAGCAGCGTCCCGCGCCACTGCCCGGCGGGCAGATACGGGATCAGCGGCGGTCCGAGCGCCGCCGACACCATGGGGGCCACCACCGGCAGCAGCCACACCGGGGACGCGTCGGCCGCCCGTATCCGGTGGTGGACCACCATCAGATACGGGATGCCCACCGCCGCCGCCAGGCCGACGAGCGTGCCGGCCGTGAAGAGCACGGTGTCCACGGCCACGGCCGTGTCCTCGCCGATCACGTGCCGGCCCACGGTGAGGGTGGCGCCGCCGACCGCGAGCAGGGCCATCGCGAGGCATCCGTAGAAGGGCGCCACGGCGGGGTCGAGCAGCTGGGCGCGTGCCTGGTCGCGGTGGTGGATCCAGTGCCCGGCGCGGGCGGCGAGGACGAGCAGGAGCATCAGCGCCGACAGCGCCCAGACGGTGGCGGAGAAGGCGCGCGACACGGGGGCGAGCGACGGGGCCCAGGGGAGTGCGGCGCCCGCGCTCGCGACGATCGCCGTCCCCATCACGCTCGCGTACCAGTTGGGGCCGACATGGCGCAGGGCCGGGAATCGCCGGGGGGTTTGCCGCACGGTCGGCGGGACGGCCGTGTCCACCGTGGCGAGGACTCCCGGGGCGGCGGGGGCGGTCGGAGCGGTGGCGGCGTTCGGAACGGTCGGGGCGGTCGGGGCGAGGCTGGGCATACCCGCACCCTCCTCGCTCCGTGCCCTCCTCACCAGGCCCCTTGGCGCTATGAGGCCATAACCTGCGTATATGACCGATGAGCCTCCCCCGACCCTCGCCCACCGGGTGCCCGAGCTGGGCGCGCTGGAACTGCTCATCGCCGTCGCCCGGCACGGCAGCATGGGGGCGGCCGCCCGCGAGCTGGGCATCAGCCAGCCCGCCGTGAGCAGCCGGATACGGTCCGTCGAACGGCAGCTCGGCGTCAGCCTCTTCGACCGTTCGCCCAGCGGCTCCCGGCTCACCCGCGCCGGCGCTCTCGTCACGGACTGGGCCCGGCGGATCATGGAGGCGGCGGAGGCCTTCGACGCGGGCGCGCAGGCGCTGCGTGACCGGCGTGACTCACGGCTGCGGGTCGCAGCGAGCATGACCATCGCGGAGTATCTGCTGCCCGGCTGGCTCATCGCGCTGCGCGCGGCCCGGCCGGACACGGCCGTCTCGCTCCTGGCGGGCAACTCGGGCGCCGTGGCCGCGCGGCTGACCGGCGGCGAGGCTGACATCGGCTTCGTGGAGGGCCTGGCCGTGCCCGGAGGGCTGGACGGCACGGTGATCGGCCGCGACCGGCTGGTGGTCGTGGTGGCGCCGACGCACCCGTGGGGCGACCGGCGCACGGCTCTGACACCCGCCGAGCTGGCGGCGGCACCGCTGATCCTCCGTGAGGAGGGCTCGGGCACCCGGCAGGTGCTAGACGCGGCGCTCGCCTCCTACGGAGGTCCCGCCGAGCCGCTGCTCGAACTGTCCTCGACAACGGCGGTCAAAGCGGCGGTGGTGAGCGGCGCCGGGCCATCGGTGCTCAGCGAACTCGCCGTGAGGGAGGAGCTGGCGTCACACCGGCTGAGGGAGGTGGAGGTGGCGGGGATCCGGCTGCGGCGCGAGCTGCGTGCCGTCTGGCCGACCGGGCACCGCCCCGGCGGGCCGGCCCGCGACCTGCTGGCCCTGACACGCGCGACCCCCTGACCGCTCACGTCGCGCCCCGAGAGCCGTACCCCGAAAGCCGTCCTCCGAGAGCCGCGCCCCGGACGATCGGGGCGCGGCCATGAGCGGCGGAGCGTCAGCGCTGGTGGCGCCAGGGGCCGGTGATGGCCACCTGGATGCCGGGGCCCTGGATGCTCGCGTACAGCGTCTTTCCGTCGGGCGAGAAGACCACACCGGCGAACTCGCTGTACTCGGGCTCCTCGGCGGTGCCTTCGTTCAGCTCGTTACGGGCGATCGGGTAGGTCCTGCCCTCGTCCGTCGCGCCGAACAGGTGCTGGATCCCGTCGCCGTCCTCCGCCAGGATCACACCGCCGTACGGGGAGACCGTGATGTTGTCCGGGCCGTCGAAAGCGCCGTCCTTCGACGGGTCCTGGTTGATGCCCAGGATCAGCTTCAGGGTCAGCTTGCGGCGGGCCGGGTCGTAGAACCACACCTGGCCGTCGTGCTGCTTGGGGCTCTCCTCACGCGCGTAGGAGGAGACGATGTACGCGCCGCCGTCGGCCCACCACATGCCCTCCAGCTTGCGGGCGCGCGTGACCTGCGTGTCGGTGAACTGCTCTCGTACGGACACGGTCTTGGCGTCGCGGTCGGGCACGGTCACCCAGTCGACGCCGTAGACGGTCCCGGCCTTCGTGGCGCGGGAGAGGTCGTCCACGAACGCGCCCCGGGAGTCGAAGCACTTGAAGGCCTCCAGCACACCGGCGGTGTCGGAGAGCTCGCGCAGCTTGCCCCGGCCGTGGCGGAAGCCCTTCGGCGGGGTCCAGCGGAACAGCAGGCCGTTCGGCTCGTCGGCGTCCTCGGTGAGATACAGATGGCCGCGCTTGGTGTCCACGACGACGGCCTCGTGGTCGTACCGGCCGAGCGCCTTGATCGGCTTGGGGTGCAGGTTCGCGCGGCGGTCGTACGGGTCCACCTCGAAGACATAACCGTGGTCCTTGGTCATGCCGTCCTCACCGGCCCTGGTGGTGTCCTCCTCGCAGGTCAGCCAGGTGCCCCACGGGGTGCGCCCGCCCGCGCAGTTCTCCTGCGTACCGGCGACGCCGACCCACTCGGCCACGGTCTCGCCGTGCTTGGAGACCTCGACCACGGTGCAGCCGCCGGGGGCGGCGGGGTCGTACACGAGTCCCGGCGTGAGCGGCACGGGGAAGTCGGCCTCCGCGCGGTCGCCGCCGATCTCGTGGTTGGTGACCAGGAGCGTGGAGCCGCGCGTGCCCCGGAAGGCGGCCGTGCCGTCGTGGCTGCCCGGCGTGAACTCGCCACTGTCCAGCTTGGTGACACCGGCGTGGGTGATGACCTTGTACGAGAAGCCGGCGGGGAGCGCGACCAGCCCCTTCGGGTCGTCGATCAGGGGACCGTACCCGGTCTTGCCGCCGAGCGCCTGGGCGGACCTGGCTTCCTGGTCTCCGGGCGCGGTGGCTTCCGCGTTCTCCTCCGAGTAGGCGTACGCGGACGCGGTGGAGAGGACACCGGCGGTACCGACGAGGGTGAGGCCCACGGCGGCCGAGTTCTTGGAGAAGTCTCTACGGGTGATGGGCACGTTCATCTCCTGTGGATGCGCTGTGGGGCGGCCGAGGTGACCGGAGCCTGGGCTACGGTTCCCTCCATCCGCGAACGGCGGGTGAACGGGACACCATCAACGCATGCTGTCTCACCGGCCGGGCGGTCGTGCGCCCACCCGCCCCCGCTCGCGCGCCGCGGTCACCAGTGCCGCCATCACGCGCACGTCCTCGCCCATCTCGGGATGCCACTGGACCCCCAGCGCCCATCGCTCGTCCACCAACTCGACGGCTTCCACGGTCCCGTCGCCCGCGTACGCCGACGGGATCAGGCCATCGCCCAGCCGGTCCACCGCCTGGTGGTGGGAGGACGGTACGTCCGACTCCTCCGGTACGACGGTTCCGTAGCGCGTCCCCGGCACCGGCTTCACGGGGTGCTCGCCGAACACGCCGGGCGTCGTGGCCGTGTGGCCCTCCAGATGCTGGACGAGCGTCCCGCCGAGGGCGATGTTCAGCAGCTGCATGCCCCGGCAGATCGCGAGCAGCGGCGTTCCGGACGCCAACGCGGCCTCGATCAGGGCCAGTTCCCATTCGTCCCGCTCCCGGGCCGGCGGTCCGGTACGGGGGTCTGGCTCGGCCCCGTAGCGTACGGGCTCGACATCCGGACCGCCCGCGACGACCACCCCGTCGAGCCGGGCGACCACCGAGGCGGCGGTGGCCGACTCGTCCGGCGGGAGCATGACGGCCACACCGCCCGCGCGCTGGACGAGCCGGGGGTATCCCACGGGCAGCAGGGCCGCGGGGAGATCCCAGACGCCCCACTTGGCCGACGTCTCCAGATACGTGCTGACGCCGATGAGCGGCTTCACTGAACGTTCCTCCGATGTGGTGCTGTGCTGTGGCGCTGTTCCGCGGTGCTGTCCGGTCCGACAGCGTCTAGGGCGTGTTTTAGAAGTCCCGTCTGGCCCACGACGCCTGGCACGCGCGCTCGCCGCGTTGTCGGAGTCATCCAAGTACGTCCAGTACGAGGATGATCCTCCGCCTTGCGATCGCACGCACCAGACGCCGTGGGCCCCGCCCGGTGGGCGGACGACGCTACTTCTAGAACACGCCCTAGTCCCGTTCGAGCTCCGCCTCGGCCGCCGCGAGCGCGGCGAACTCCTCCTCGGGCGCGGCTGCGACCAGCCGGTGCCGACTGTAGAAGGCGAAGTAGGCGAGTGCCACGACATAGACGCCGAGCGCGATGAACGCGGCGTCCTTGTCCACCAGGAAGGTCGCCACCAGCGCGGACAGGGCCAGTACGAAGGCCACTCCGGAGGTCAGCATGCCGCCCGGTGTCCGGTACGGACGGTGCAGACCGGGCTCGCGGCGCCGCAGTACGAGATGGGACAGGGCCATCAGGGCGTAGGAGATGGTGGCGCCGAAGACCGCGACGTTCAGCATCCGCCCGCCGTTGCCGCTGCCGGCGGCGAGGGCGAAGCCGATCGCGCCGGGGATCAGCAGCCCCAGATAGGGCGCCTTGCGGCTGCTCGTCAGGGAGAGGAAGCGGGGCAGATAGCCGGCGCGGGAGAGCGCGAACAACTGCCGGGAGCCGGCGTAGATGAGGGAGAAGAAGGACGCGACGAGACCTGCGAGGCCCGCGTAGTTGACGAACCGGCTGAGCGCGGTGGGATCGCCGTCGCCCTGGAGCGCGACGACCAGCGGGTTGCCCGCCTCCTGGACGGCGGCGGAGCCGCGGGCGCCGGTGGCGGCGAAGAACGTGATCAGGGCCAGCAGCGCGAGGACGCCCATCGAGATCGACAGCGCCCTCGGCATCGACTGCACCGGGTCCTTGGCCTCCTCGGCGGCCAGCGGCACACCCTCGACACCGAGGAAGAACCACATGCCGAAGGGGAACGCGGCCCAGATGCCCAACAGGCCGTACGGCAGCCAGGAGTTGGAGCCGAAGGCGTCCTCCTGGACGGGGATGTCGTTGAGGTTGCCGCTGTCGAAGTCCGTGAAGGCGCCCACGGCGAAGATCAGCAGCGCGGCCACGGCGATGGCCGTCACGACCAGGCTGAAGCGCAGCGCCTCGCCGACTCCCCAGAGGTGGATGCCGATGAAGATCGCGAAGCAGGCGAGATAGACCGGCCAGCCCGCGTCCAGCCCGAAGAGGTTGAGCGACTCGACGTAGTCACCGATGAAGATGGAGATCGCGGCCGGCGCCAGGATGTACTCGATGAGGATGGCCGTGCCGGTCAGGAAGCCGCCCCAGGTGCCGAGCGCGCGGCGGGCGAAGCCGTAACCGCCGCCCGCCGTCGGCAGGATGGCGGACAGTTCGGCGAGCGAGAAGACGAGACAGGCGTACATCGCGCCCATCAGGAGCGTCGCGATGGCGAGTCCGCCGAAGCCGCCCTCGGAGAGTCCGATGTTCCAGCCCGAGAAGTCCCCGGAGACGACGTAGGCGACACCGAGACCGGTCAGCAGCAGCCAGCCGGCGCTGCCGCGCTTCAGGGTGCGGCGTCGCAGATAGTCCGTGGCGGCGTCCGGCGCGGGGCCGCCGGCCGGACGCGACGGATCGGCTGGTGGGATACGGGAGTCCGTGCCTTCGGCCATGAGCCGCTCCTGCCTGGGGTTCCTGCCACGGGTCAAAGGTGTGAGGCCATACCATTGCGGCCTCAACGCCCAGGCGCAAGCCCCCTGCGTTAAACGACTGTTACGGCGGACCGCTACGGCCCCGCACGGCGGGGACGGCCATGGTCCGCGCGGCCCACCCCCCTCGCTACCCGCTCTCAGGCCAGAAAACCCCGCAGCAGCGCCGCCGTCCCGCCGCAGTGCTCGCGCATCACCTCGCGCGCCGCCTCCGCGTCGCCGTCCAGGACCGCCTCCACCAGCGCGGTGTGCTGCTGCTGGGAGTGCTCCAAGTTCCGTACCAGCAGCGGAATGCAGTCCAGCAGATCGTTCACCGTCGCGCGGACCGACACATAGCTCTCGGTCAGCCGCGCCGAGCCCGACAGCTCCGCGAGCGTCAGATGCAGCAGCGTGTCGAGGCGGCGGTAGTCGCCCAGCGGGGCGTCGTGCGTCGCCGCGAGCGCCGCACGCAGGCGGGACGCCTCCGGCCCGGACAGGCCGTGCGCCGCGCAGAGCCCGGCAGCGCCCACCTCCAGCACCTCGCGGAACCGCAGCACGTCCTCGATGTCCACCCCCGATACCCGGCGCCGCAGCTCCTCCTCGACCCCCTGCGACGGGGCGTCGGGCCGGGGCAGGACGAACGTGCCGCCGTAGCGCCCCCGCCGGCTCTCCACCAGCCCCTGGTCGGTGAGGACCTTCAGCACCTCGCGCAGCGTGACCCGGCTGATCCGCAGCCGCTCCGCCAGCTCCCGCTCGGCTGGCAGCCGTTCACCGCCCGCGACCAGACCGAGGCGCAGTACCTGCAGGATCTGCTCCAGGGCCTCCTCGAAACCGTTGCCCGCCCGCACGGGACGCAGGACGGGCGTCAGCCGGTCGGCCGGCTCACTCTTCCTCGCCGCATCCTTCTTCGCCACGTCGCCGTTTCCCCTTCCCAAGCAATGGTCTCCCGGAATACCTTAAGGTCCCCGGCTGGCCGATGGAGGAGTTGTCCCGTGGCAGACCGCACACCCCCACTCTCCGTCGAGGAGCTGCGCGCCCTCGTGGCGAACGGCGAGATCGACACCGTGGTCCTGGCCTTCCCCGACATGCAGGGCAGACTCCAGGGCAAGCGTTTCGCCGCCCAGTTCTTCCTGGAGGACGTCCTGGAACACGGCACTGAGGGCTGCAACTACCTCCTCGCCGTCGACGTCGAGCTGAACACCGTCGACGGCTACGCGATGTCCTCCTGGGACCGCGGCTACGGCGACTTCGCCATGCACCCCGACCTCGCGACCCTGCGCCGCGTCCCCTGGAACGAGGGGACGGCGATGCTGATCGCCGACCTCGCCTGGAACGACGGCTCACCGGTCGTCGCCGCGCCCCGCCAGATCCTGCGCCGCCAGCTCGACCGGCTCGCCGAGCACGGCTACACCGCGCACGTCGGCACGGAGCTCGAATTCATCGTCTTCAAGGACACCTTCGAGCAGGCCTGGGACAGCGGCTACCGCGGCCTCACCCCCGCCAACCAGTACAACATCGACTACTCCGTCCTCGGCACCGGCCGTATCGAGCCCCTGCTGCGCCGGATCCGCAACGACATGACCGCCGCCGGTCTGACCGTCGAATCCGCCAAGGGCGAGTGCAATCCGGGCCAGCACGAGATCGTCTTCCGTTACGACGAGGCCCTGCTCACCTGCGACCAGCACGCCATCTACAAGACCGGCGCCAAGGAGATCGCCTCCCAAGAAGGCGTCTCCCTCACCTTCATGGCCAAGTACAACGAGCGCGAGGGCAATTCCTGCCACATCCACCTCTCGCTCCAGTCCGTCGACGAGCCGGGCACGAACGTCATGGCGGGCGACGACCCCCACGGCATGTCACCCGTGATGCGGCACTTCCTGGCCGGCCAGCTCGCCGCGCTGCGCGAGTTCTCCCTGCTGTACGCGCCGAACATCAACTCCTACAAACGCTTCGCGCCCGGCTCCTTCGCCCCGACCGCCGTCGCGTGGGGCAACGACAACCGCACCTGCTCGCTGCGCGTCGTCGGCCACGGCCGCTCCATGCGCTTCGAGAACCGGCTGCCCGGCGGCGACGTCAACCCCCATCTGGCCGTCGCCGGCCTGGTCGCGGCGGGCCTCCACGGCATCGAGCACGAGCTCGAACTCCCCGAGGTCTGCACCGGGAACGCCTACACCTCCGAGTACGAGCAGGTCCCCACCACGCTGCGCGAGGCCGCCGACCTCTGGGAGCACAGCCCCATCGCCAAGGCCGCCTTCGGGGACGAGGTCGTCGCCCACTACCTCAACCTGGCGCGGGTCGAACTGGCCGCCTTCGACGCCGCCGTGACCGACTGGGAGCTGCGCCGCTCCTTCGAACGCATGTGAGGAACACAGCCGTGCCCGACGAGCCCCACGTCCACCAGATCCTCAACCCGGCGACCGAGGAGGTCGTCGCCACCGTCCCGGCGACGAGCGCGACCGAGGTCGACGCTGCGGTCGTACGGGCCGCCGCCGCCCAGCGCCGGTGGTCGCAGGCCGGGCCCGCCGACCGCGCACGACTGCTGCGCCGGTTCGCCGCCATCGTCGACGCCCACCTCGAAGAACTCGCCCGGCTGGAGGTCCGGGAGGCGGGCCACACCCTCGGGAACGCCCGCTGGGAGGCGGGCAACGTCCGCGACCTCCTCGACTACGCGGCCGGGGGAGTGGAGCGCCTGACCGGCCGTCAGATCCCGGTCGCCGGCGGCCTCGACATCACCCTCCTCGAACCCCTCGGCGTCGTCGGGGTCATCGCCCCCTGGAACTTCCCCATGCCCATCGCCGCCTGGGGCGCCGCACCGGCCCTGGCGGCAGGCAACGCCGTACTCCTCAAGCCCGCCGAGACCACCCCCCTGACCGCGCTGCGACTGGCCGAACTCGCCCTGGAGGCGGGCCTTCCCGAGCATCTGTTCCACGTGCTGCCCGGCGCCGGGGGCGTCGCGGGCCAGGCCCTGGTCGACCACCCCGGCGTTGCCAAGATCGTCTTCACCGGCTCCACCCGGGTCGGCAAGGAGATCATGGCCCGGGGGGCGCGGCACATGAAACGCGTGACCCTCGAACTCGGCGGCAAGAGCCCCAACATCGTCTTCGCCGACGCCGACATCGAACGGGCCGCCGCCGAGGCCCCGATGGCCTACCTCGACAACGCCGGACAGGACTGCTGCGCCCGTACCCGCATCCTCGTCCAGCGCACCGCGTACGACCGGTTCCTCGAACTCCTCGCCCCCGCCGTGCGATCGGTCGTCGTCGGCGACCCGTCGGACGAGAAGACCCAGATGGGCCCGCTGATCTCGCGCACCCAACTGGAGCGCGTGCGCGGATACGTCTCCGACGACCGGGCGGCCGTCCGGGGCAGCGCCCCCGACGGACCGGGCTTCTGGTTCCCGCCGACCGTCCTCACCGACCTCCCGGCCGACGACCCCGCCCTGACCGAGGAGATCTTCGGCCCCGTCGCCGTCGTGATCCCGTTCGACGACGAGGAGCAAGCCGTCCGCCTCGCCAACGACACCGAGTACGGGCTCTCCGGCTCCCTCTGGACCCGCGACCTCGGCCGCGCGCTGCGCGTCTCGCGCGCCGTCGCCGCCGGCAACCTGTCCGTCAACTCCCACAGCAGCGTGCGCTACTCGACGCCCTTCGGCGGCTACAAGCAGTCCGGCGTCGGGCGTGAGCTGGGCCCCGACGCCCTCACCGCGTTCACCGAGACCAAGAACATCTTCATCAGTACGGAGGCCTGACCCATGCCCGACGAGATCAACCAGAGCGCCGAGACTCCCGTCTGCCGCCGGCTGGTCGGCCGCACCGCCGTCGTCACCGGCGCGGGCAGCGGCATCGGTCTCGCCACCGCGCGCCGGCTCGCCTCCGAAGGGGCGCACGTCGTCTGCGGCGACATCGACGAGAGCGCGGGCAAGGCGGTGGCGGACGACGTGGGCGGCATCTTCGTCCAGGTCGACGTCACCGACGCGGAACAGGTCGACGCCCTCTTCAAGAAGGCGTTCGACACCTACGGCAGTGTCGACATCGCCTTCAACAACGCGGGCATCTCGCCCCCCGAGGACGACTCGATCCTTACCACCGGCATCGACGCCTGGCGCCGGGTCCAGGAGGTCAACCTCACCTCCGTGTACCTCTGTTGCAAGGCCGTCATCCCCTACATGCGACAGCAGCGGCGCGGCTCGATCATCAACACCGCGTCGTTCGTCGCGACCATGGGCGCGGCCACCAGCCAGATCTCGTACACCGCCTCCAAAGGAGGTGTGCTCGCCATGTCACGTGAGCTGGGCGTGCAGTTCGCCCGCGAGGGCATCCGGGTCAACGCGCTCTGCCCGGGGCCGGTCAACACCCCGCTGCTGCGCGAGCTGTTCGCGAGCGACCCGGAGCGGGCCGCGCGGCGGCTGGTGCACATCCCGGGCGGGCGGTTCGCGGAGGCGGAGGAGATCGCCGCGGCGGTGGCGTTCCTGGCCAGCGACGACGCGTCGTTCGTCAACGCGACGGACTTCATGGTCGACGGCGGTATCGGCGGGGCGTACGTGACCCCTCTGTAGGGCCGCCCCCGGGGGCTCTTAGGGTGGCGGAATGAGCATGACGACGCCGCCCGGCTGGTACGCGGACCAAGGCGTGCCCGGCACCGAGCGCTGGTGGGACGGGAACGCCTGGACCGCGCACACCCGGCCGCTCGGCGGTACGGCTCCCGTACCGGGGCCGTACCAACAGCCGTACCGGCAACCGCCGACGGTGCCTCCCGGGCCGGGCGGCGGCCGGGGCGGCGGTCGCGCGCGGGGCCTCGCCGTGGCCGGGGTCGGCGTGCTTGTCGCAGCCGCGATCGTCGCCGGTGTCACGCTCCTCGGCGACGACGGGACCGAGACCGTGCCCCGGTCCGCCCCCACCACCAGCGAGCCCGCGCCGGACCCGACGGACGGCACCGGCGAGAGCCCCACGGCCGAGCCGAGCGCCGACCCCGACATCCTGGTCGACCAGCTCAACGGCATCACGCTGCCCATCCCCGACGACTGGGAGAAGTCGGACAGCCTCGTGGACCGCGCGGTCACCATGACGACCGTGGCGGACCGTGAGTGCCCCGGCGAGACGAACCGGTACTGCCGCTACGGCCGGGTCATGTCCGCCACCGCCACCCAGACCGACGCGGACAGCCCCGAAGCCCTCGCCAAGGAGGACATCCAGGACGCGTCCGACGCCCTGTACGACGAGGACACCATCGGCAACACCCCCTACGGGAACGTCACTTCGCACACCGTCGTCAGGTCCGAGGCCGTCTCCGTCACCGGGCGCACCGGCTATCTGGTGCGCTGGAAGGTCACGACGGGCAAAGGGCAGGGCGGTTACGTCCAGTCGCTGGCCTTTCCCTCCGCCATCGGGGCGGGATCACTGGTCGTCGTCCGGTTCGCCTTCGACGCGGGGCCCGAGGGCCCGCCCGTCAGCGGCATGGACACGATCACCAAGGGCATCCGGACGATCGGTGACAGCACGGGCGGCGTCGGCAGCTCCATCGAGCCCTCCTGAGCGGTGCCTCAGAGGTACGTACGACCCTCGCCCCGGTACGTCGGCACCGTCGCCGTCACCCGGTCACCCTCGATCAGCACCAACTCGTCGAAGCGCTCGCACAGTTCGCCGGCCTTCGCGTGCCGGAACCAGACCCGGTCGCCGATCAGCAGATCGTCGGCGGCCGAGCCGAGCAGCGGGGTCTGCACCTCGCCGGCGCCCTCCTGGGCGTCGTACCGCAGCCCCTCCGGGAGATACGGCTCCGGCAGCCGGTCCCGGCCGGCCGGCCCCGACGCCGGATAGCCGCCGCCGAGCACGGTGACCACGCCGACACCGGGCCTGCGCACCACCGGCTGCGCGAAGAGCGCGGCCGGACGGCCCCTGAAGGAGGTGTAGTTGTCGAACAGCCGCGGCGCGTACAGCCCCGACCCGGCGGCGATCTCCGTGACCGAGTCCTCGGCCGCGGTGTGCTGCACACTGCCTGTGCCGCCGCCGTTGACGAACTCCAGCTCCGGCGCCACCAGCCGCACCGCGCGCACCACCGCCCCGCGCCGCTCGGCCAGTTCCCTGCGCGCGGCGGTCTGCATCAGCCGCACCGCACGCGAGCGCAGCGGGCGGTCCGCGACCGAGTCACCGACACCGGCGACATGACCCTCGTACGCCATCAGCCCCACCAGCCGGAAACCGGGCCTGCGGACGACCGACCTGGCCAGCTCGGCCAGCTGCGCGGGCTCCCGCAGCGGTGAGCGCCGGGAACCGATCCGGACCCGCCCGCCGAACATGTGGAGCGCCGTGTCCAGCTCCAGACAGACCCGGATCTCCTCCGTGCCGCCGGCCCGCGAGAGATCGACGAGGTCCAGCTGGGCAGGATCGTCGATCACCACCGTCACGGCTGCCGCGAGCTTCGGATCGGCTGCGAGCTCCGCGAACGCGCCCCGGTCGACCGACGGATAGGCGAGCAGCACGTCGTCGAAACCGGCACGCGCCAGCCACAGCGACTCGGCCAGCGTGAACGACATCACGCCGGCGAAGCCGTCGCGTGCCAGGACCCGCTCAAGCAGCGCGCGGCACCGCACCGATTTGCTGGCGACCCTGATCGGTTTGCCCGCCGCCCGGCGGACGAGATCGTCCGCGTTGGCGTCGAATGCTTCGAGATCGACGACGGCGAGCGGGGCGTCCAGATGTGCGGTGGCCCGGTCGTACCGGGCCCGGTCGGCGGCGCGGGGAGTCATCTTCCGAGCTTGCCAGACGGGCCTACCCGACGGTAGGGCCTGTCTTCCGGGTCTTGCCGGACTCGCGGGGTCCGGTACGCACGCCCGCCCCCATAGCCCTTCGGGCACGGGAGGTGCCCGTCGCGTCGTCGGAGTCGGCCGAGTACGACGGGCCATCTGCGACGCCGGTCCTCCGCCTTGCGGTCGCGCGCGCCAGGGCGCGAGTCCCGCCTTGCGGGCGGACCACGCCCATTGTCGGACATGGCCCAGGGGGACGTTCTGGTCAGATCCGCCCCGACCTGCGGACCTGTTCCCGCGCGGTGCTCTCCAGCCCGTAGAGTGACGCCCACGCGGCGACGAACGGGCCTGCCCCGTCCGGCGATCCGCCGTGGACAAGGCCGTGATCACAGGGGGGCGGATGAGTACCGAAGCGCGGCGCGCGCCCTTGCCGCCCCGCCCCGCCGGCCCACCGCCACCGTCGGGACCCCCGCTCGCACAGCCCACCCACGGTCGCGACGAAGCCACCGGATCCGACCGCACCGGGAAGCCGCGCACCGAGCCCACGGAAGCGCCGGGCGGAGCGCCCGCCGGGGCAGCGGGCCGGTCCTCCGGCGGGACGCCCGCTATACCCCCGCGACCGTCCGGACCGCCCCCACAGCGACCGCCCGCGCAGCGAACGGGCCCACGGTCCACCGTGCCGCCCGACGAGGACACGGCCCGCCTCCGCGCCGTACCCCCGGCCCCGCCCGCCGGCGGCGTACCGCCCCGGCCCGTCCGGCCGCCCGCGACACCCCCACCGCCGTCGGCGCCGACATCATCGGCCATGGGCAGGCCAACGACGCTCCCGCCACCGCCCCCCGGCTACCAGATCTCCCGCGAGACCCCGCGCGGCCCGGCCGGGCCGCCCGCCCCCTCCGGCGGCCGGCCACTCCCGCCGCCGCCCTACCGCTGGCCGGTGGAGCCTCCCGTAACCACCGCCGACACGACCATCGGGCCGGGTCCCGTGCCCGCTCGCCACCCCGGCAGGACAGCCGCCGCGATCGCCTGTGTCGTCCTCGGCCTCGGCCTGATCGGCGGCGCCGTCACCGGCAGCTGGCTGACCGGGGACTCGTCCGCCGACCCCGCCACGGGCGCCGGCTACGCACCGCTCCGTTCGCTCTGGCACAGCACCCCCGTCGACACGTTCTTCCCGCGCACCCTCAAGGGCGACGGCGCGGGCCCCGGCGGCGCCGACCGGACCTGGACCAGGGTCGCCGCGGCTCCCGACAGCGGCTGTACGGGAGCCCTGGACCCGCTCCTCCTGAAGACGCTGCGCCCGGTCGGCTGCCAGCGGGTCCTGCGGGCGACCTACGTGGACGCCACCAGCAGTACGGTCACCACCGTCGGCATGGTCTTCACGGAGGCCGAACCGGCGGGCATGGAAGCCCTGGGCGCCCGGTTCACCAACGAGAAACTGGGCGAACGCACCGACCTGATGCCCCGCACCTATCCGGTCAAGGGCACCGTGGCCGCGGGCTTCGGTGACGGACAGCGCGCGAGCTGGACGGTGAACGTCCTCACCGAGGCCCCCGTCGTCGTGTACGCCGTCTCCGGCTTCGCCGACGGACGCCAGGTCCCCGACCCGCAGCCGGTCGACAAGGCCACCGCCGACGGCGCGAAGACGGCGGCGGCCCAGTCCGGGCTCGGCCACGACGCCAAGGGCATAGCCGAGCGGGTCGAGCGCGGTCTGCGTACGACAGCGAGCAAGGCGACGGAGAAGCCCGAATGACCACGCCCCCGCGCGCGAGGCGCGCGTCCCGCCGCCGCCACCGTTTCGCGGCCACGCTCGCCGCCGCCTCCTTCCTGCTCGCCGTCCCCGCGACGCCCGCCCACGCGGACGTCATACGCGCCCAGCAGTGGGCCCTCGAAGCGATGCACACCGACGACGCCTGGCGCACCACCAAGGGCGACGGGATCACCGTCGCCGTGCTCGACACCGGCGTCGACCCCACCCACCCCGACCTCGCCGGGCAGGTCCTGACCGGCAAGGACCTCATCGGCTTCGGCGCCGGGAGCGGCGACCGGGCCTGGGCTCGTCACGGCACCGCCATGGCGGGCATCATCGCGGGCCGGGGACACGGCCCCGGCCGCGAGTCCGGCGTCCTCGGGATCGCCCCCGAGGCGAAGATCCTCCCGGTCCGCGTGATCCTCGAAGGCACCGACCCGGACCGGGCCAAGGCCCGCAAGTCGCGCGGCGGTTCACTCGCCGACGGGATCCGCTGGGCCGCCGACAACGGCGCCGACGTCATCAACCTCTCCCTCGGCGACGACAGCGAGTCGGCCCACCCGGAGCCGGGCGAGGACGCCGCCGTCCAGTACGCGCTGTCCAAGGGCGCGGCCGTCGTCGCGTCGGCGGGCAACGGCGGTGAGAAGGGCGACCGCATCTCCTACCCGGCCGCCTACCCCGGCGTGATCGCCGTGACGGCCGTCGACCGTTACGGCACGCACGCCGCGTTCTCCACCCGCCGCTGGTACGCCACCGTCAGCGCGCCCGGTGTCGACGTCGTCATAGCGGACCCCGACCGGCGTTACTACGAAGGCTGGGGCACCAGCGCCGCCGCCGCCTTCGTCTCCGGCGCCGTCGCCCTCGTACGCGCGGCCCACCCCGGGCTCAAGCCGGCCCAGATCAAGAAGCTGCTCGCCGACACCGCGCGTGACGCCCCGGACAACGGCCGCTCCGACTCGACCGGTTACGGCATCGTCGATCCGGCCGCGGCGATCGAGGCGGGCGGAAAGCCGACCACCACGGCCGCCGATTCGAAGGACAAGGCGACCGGCTACACGAAGAAGTACTTCGGCCGCGGCCCCGACAACGCCTCGGGAGACTCCGAGCCCGCCGCCTGGCTCGCCCCGGTCGCCGGCGGCCTCGGCGCGCTCCTGCTGGCCGGCGCCGTGGTGCTCTGGCGCGGCGGACCGGTCAGCGGGCGCCGCCGGCCGCACTGACGGCGGCCCGCGCCACCGCCTCGACCAGGGCGATGCCCGCGTCCTTCGTAGGATGACCGCCCGACAGGACCGCCAGGAGGATGTCGCGGTCCCCCGCGGTGACGCGGCCGACCGAGTTGACCACCCACAGCCCGTTGGCGCTCAGCGGCATCCACCCGTTCTTCAGCGCCGGCGCGCCGCCCGCCGCCGAGACACCCCACGCCTGGTCCGGCACCACCCGGGTCATCAGGTCCGCCACGAAGGCGCGCGAGCGCTCGCTCAAAGGCGTCGTCCCGCCTCCGAACACGGCCTCCAGCAACGCCAGTTGATCCGCCGCGGTGGTGCGCGTGAGGCCCCAGGACTCCGCCGCAGCCGACTCGCGCAGCCCGAGGCGCCGGTGGGCCGCGTCCAGTCCACCGGCGCCGCCGACCACCTTCAACAGCCCGGTGGCGGCGTCGTTGTCGCTCCGCTCGATCATGTCGGCTGCCGACGCGCGCTCGTGGGAGGTCGGCTCGCGGCCCGTGTCCTGGGTGCGCAGCAGAAGAGCGGCGAGAATGCCGAGCTTGACGACGCTGGCGGTGGGGTGCGTGTGGTGCGCCGGGCCGGAGGCGTGGCGGTACGCCGTGGTGCGCCCGGTGACCGTGTCGCGGACGGCGACGTCGTACGTGACGTTCGCGCCGGTCGTGACGGCGAGCGGTTCGCCAGGAGCGCGCATATGTCCCCCTCGGTCCGCCGCCGATTCTGCCCGGTGCCCGCGCGGGGCGTCGAGAGCGCGGACACTAGGCTCACTGCGTGGCCCTCAAGAACATCCCCGACCCCGGTTTCTCCGACGACGACGGCACCGCCGACCCCGTCCTCACCGAAGCCCTCGCCGCCTGGTCCGGCGACCGGACCGCCGAACCGCGCGTCCTCGCCGCCCTCAAGGGCGCCCGGCTGCTCGTCCCCGTCGTCGCCGTCCTCGGCGAGACCGAAACGGACGAGCGGGGTCTGCGGCGCGAGAAGAACAGCGACATGGCCGTCCCCACGCTCCAGGCCGGTGGCCGGCGCGCCCTGCCCGCCTTCACCTCGACCGCCTCGCTGGCCCGCTGGGACCCGGGGGCGCGCCCCGTCGCCGTCCCGCTGCACCAGGCACTGAGCGCGGCGGCGCACGAGAAGGCCGACACGGTCGTCATCGACATGGCGGGGCCCGTGCCGTACGAACTGGCCGGACCGGCCCTGTTCGCGCTCGCCGAGGGCCGTACGAGCACCGACCCGCTCGACGATCCGGCCGTCGTCGCCGCGGTCAGGGAGGTGGCCGCGGCCGAGCCCTCCGTACTGAGGGCCCATCTCGGCCCGGGTGAGGCCGACGGCACCCTCGCGCTCGTCCTGCTGCCGGAAGCAGCCCCGGGGGACGCGGTCCGGCGGATCGCCTCCGCGCTGGCGGCCCACGACGTGCTGAGGGCCCGCCTGGTGCGCGGTCTCGACCTGGCGCTGCTGCCGGCCGGTGTCACACCTCCGGGCGAGCCCCTCTTCGTACGGGAGTCCCCGGGCGTCCCGAGCGATCAGCCGTAGACCGGTCCCGTGTACTTCTCGCCCGGACCCTGGCCCGGCTCGTCCGGGACCAGGGACGCCTCGCGGAACGCCAGCTGGAGCGACTTCAGCCCGTCGCGCAGCGGCGCCGCGTGGAAGGAGCTGATCTCCGTCGCGCTCGCGTCCATCAGCCCCGCGAGCGCGTGCACCAGCTTGCGCGCCTCGTCCAGGTCCTTGTGGTCGCTGCCGTCCTCCGTGAGACCGAGCTTCACCGCCGCGGCGCTCATCAGATTGACGGCGACGGTCACGATCACCTCGACGGCCGGTACCTCCGCGATGTCGCGGGTCATCTCGTCGTAACTGGCGGGCGACGGAGACTGGGGTGTGTCGGTCATCGGGTCATCATCTCTCTGGGGGCGGGAAAGGCCCTCAGCGTAGTTGACAGGGCCGTGCGCGCCGGAGGCCGACGAGACAGAGGCCGACAAGACATGAGGCCGAGGCCGCCCCGTTCCGGCCGGTGAGCATTCGTGCCAAGTGCTGATATCCTGTAGTTGACCGGTCGGCCACGTGTGCCGACCCACAAGTGGAGGCTCCGTTCTCCCACCTGGCCGCCCTCACGGGTGGCGGGTCACCGGTCAGGTGGTCCCCATCGTTCCGTACGGACGATGGAACCACCCGATACGCCCCGCGGTTTCGACGCGGCGGTGTTCCGGTATTCATGGAGCTCCCGCCTGTGTCCCGTCCGGGGCATTTTTCGTTTCCCCCCGCGGTTGGTCTGACGAAACAGACGTTACGTGGCTGTCTGCCAGGCAGTCTCGTGGTGCTACCGAGGAGGATCCATCAGCGCTGAGCCCCGCATTAACGACCGGATTCGTGTTCCCGAGGTCCGCCTTGTCGGCCCCAGCGGCGAGCAGGTCGGCATCGTGCCGCTTGCGAAGGCCCTGGAGCTCGCGCAGGAGTACGACCTGGACCTGGTCGAGGTCGCGGCGACCGCCCGTCCGCCCGTGTGCAAGCTCATGGACTACGGGAAGTTCAAGTACGAGTCGGCCATGAAGGCCCGTGAGGCGCGCAAGAACCAGGCGCACACGGTCATCAAGGAGATGAAGCTCCGGCCGAAGATCGACCCGCACGACTACGACACCAAAAAGGGCCACGTCGTCCGGTTCCTCAAGCAGGGTGACAAGGTCAAGATCACGATCATGTTCCGTGGTCGCGAGCAGTCCCGCCCCGAACTGGGCTTCAGGCTGCTCCAGCGTCTCGCTTCGGATGTCGAGGAGCTCGGCTTCATCGAGTCGAACCCGAAGCAGGACGGCCGGAACATGATCATGGTTCTGGGCCCGCACAAGAAGAAGACCGAAGCCATGGCCGAGGCCCGCGAGGCCCAGGCGGCCCGGAAGGCGGAGCGCCAGGGTTACGCGAACGACGACCACGTGGACGAGTCCCCGGACGCCGCGAAGGCCCGTACGGACGCCGCCGCCGAGGCTTCGGCCGAATCGTCCTCCGAGGCGTGACACAAGGGCCGCCGGCCAGGCGGCCCGCGGAGTCCCGCCCGGGTTCCATACACAGCAATCTGACGCTCCCGCCCGCCGGTCCGACCGACCGGCGGGGAGTGCCACTGATGAGGAGAACGGCGTTATGCCGAAGAACAAGACGCACAGCGGTGCGAAGAAGCGCTTTCGCGTGACCGGCTCCGGCAAGATCCTTCGCCAGCGTGCGGGCCGTCGCCACTACCTGGAGCACAAGCCGTCCACCCTGACGCGCCGTCTCGCCGGCACGGTGGAGCTGGCGCCGGGTGACGCAGCGAAGGCCAAGAAGCTTCTCGGCCTGTAGGCGCGGGCCCCGCCGTCGCGCGGGGCACGGCCGCATACCGACCACGCCGTTCTCGGGTCACGCCAACGCCAGTGACCCAGCTACAAGGAGTTAACAAGTGGCACGCGTCAAGCGGGCAGTCAATGCCCACAAGAAGCGCCGGGCGATTCTGGAGCAGGCCAAGGGTTACCGCGGCCAGCGTTCACGCCTGTACCGCAAGGCCAAGGAGCAGGTAACCCACTCCCTGGTCTACAACTACAACGACCGCAAGAAGCGCAAGGGCGACTTCCGCCGGCTGTGGATCCAGCGGATCAACGCCGCCGCCCGCCAGAACGGGATGACGTACAACCGCCTCATCCAGGGTCTCAACGCCGCCAACGTCGAGGTGGACCGCAAGATCCTGGCCGAGCTCGCGGTCAACGACGCCAACGCGTTCGCCGCGCTCGTCGAGGTTGCCCAGAAGGCGCTCCCGAGCGACGTCAACGCCCCGAAGGCCGCCGCCTGATCCCCTGCCGGATCACGGAGCAGAGCACTTCCCGCCGGACCCGCAGGCACACCGCCTGCGGGTCCGGCGCGTTCCACCCGAAATCGCAGCACGCGCCTTCCACCCGTAACCGCAGCACGTACGCCCGGCGCCCGCCACGCGCGCGTACGTCCGCACGAGAAGCGAGCCGCCGCCCATGGGCACCCCCGAGCTGATCTCTCCGCGTTCCCCGCGCGTCACCGCCGCCCGGCGGCTGGCCAGACGGGCCTTCCGCGGCAAGGAACGCCGGTTCATCGCCGAGGGCCCGCAGGCCGTGAGGGAGGCGGTCGAGCACCGGGGCGACGACGGTGCCCCGACGCTGGTCGAGCTGTTCACAACCGTCGAGGCCGCCGAGCGGTACGCCGGTATCGTCGAGGCCGCCCACACCGCCGGGGCGCGGGTGCACTACGCGGACCCCGCCGTCCTCGCCGACGTCTCCCAGACCGTCACCCCGCAGGGGCTGCTCGGCGTCTGCCGCTTCCTCGACTCGCCGTTCGACGCGGTCCTGCGGGCGCGGCCCCGTCTCGTCGCCGTCCTCGCGCACGTACGCGACCCCGGCAACGCGGGCACCGTGCTGCGCTGCGCCGACGCCGCGGGCGCCGACGC
The DNA here is from genome assembly GCF_042714995.1 of Streptomyces sp. NPDC058665. NCBI lineage: Bacteria > Bacillati > Actinomycetota > Actinomycetes > Kitasatosporales > Streptomycetaceae > Streptomyces > Streptomyces sp. NPDC058665. The sequence goes on along the minus strand of NZ_JBHXRX010000028.1, from coordinate 33,280 downwards.
CGTCGTCCTCACCGACGCGTCCGTCGACCTCTACAACCCCAAGTCGGTCCGGGCGTCGGTCGGTTCGCTCTTCCATCTGCCGGTCGCCGTCGGCGTGCCCGTCGAAGAGGCCGTGGCGGGCCTGCGGGAGGCGGGCGTACGCGTGCTGGCCGCCGACGGGGCGGGCGACGACGACCTGGACGACGAGCTCGACGCGGGCACCATGGGCGGTCCGACGGCCTGGATCTTCGGCAACGAGGCATGGGGGCTGCCGGCCGAGACGCGGGCGCTGGCGGACGCTGTCGTACGCGTTCCGATCCACGGCAGGGCCGAGAGTCTGAACCTCGCGACCGCCGCGGCCGTATGTCTCTACGCCTCGGCCCGCGCGCAGCGTGTCCGCACTGTGAGCTGAGGGGGTCCGCGCAGTCACCTTGAGCGATGAGAACGAGTAGGGTGACCGGAAACTCGGGGGCCCACCGGGCTCTTCGGAAGAGGTGGGATACGGGCATGACGGTCGGGGCGAGCGGGTCGGCCATCACACGGGGACCCGTCAGGCCTGGTCCCGGCGGCACCGGCCCGCCGGGCCTCGCGCGGGAAGCACTCGCGCACCAAGCGGGCGGCCTCGGCCAGGACCCCGGTCAGGGCTTCGGGATCGATCCCGACGACCTCCCCGACGGTCTCGTCGTCGCCGACGAGACGGGCCGCGTGATCTGCTTCAACGCCGCCGCCGCCCGGATCACGGCGGTCGTCGCCGCCGATGCCGTCGGCACCCCGCTGGAGCGCGCGCTGCCCCTCGAAGACCTTGAAGGCCGCCGCTGGTGGGCCCTCACCGATCCGTACGGCGGTCTCCTCACCCGCTACGGCCAGCCCGAACGCAATCTGCTGCTGCCCGGCGGCCGTGAGGTCCTGGTCTCCGCCCGCTACGTCCGCGCGTACCCCCAGGGGCCCGTCCGCAGGCTCGTTGTCAGTATCCGCGGCACCGAGGCCCGGCGCCGTACCGAACGCAGCCATGCCGAGCTCATCGCGACCGTCGCGCACGAGCTGCGCTCCCCGCTCACCTCGGTGAAGGGCTTCACCGCGACGCTGCTCGCCAAATGGGAACGGTTCACCGACGACCAGAAGCGGCTGATGCTGGAGACCGTCGACGCCGACGCGAACCGGGTCACCAGGCTCATCGCCGAACTGCTCGACATCTCCCGGATCGACTCCGGACGTCTGGAGGTACGGCGCCAGCCGGTCGACATCGGCACCGCCGTGGGCCGCCACATCCAGTCCATCACCGCGTCCGGCCAGTCCCCGGACCGTTTCCTCGTCCGTATCCAGCAGCCGCTGCCCGCGCTGTGGGCGGATCCCGACAAGATCGATCAGATACTCGGCAACCTGCTGGAAAACGCGGTGCGCCACGGCGCGGGAACCGTCACCATCGAGGTGGCACCCGCCCACGTCAAACACGCGGAGCACCCGCACGCGGAGCACGGCGGCGCGGAGCACACCCACGCCGACGGCGGCGCGAAAGGAACAGCGGTCACCGTGAGCGACGAAGGCCCCGGCATCCCCGAGGAGTCGATGGCCCGCGTCTTCACCCGCTTCTGGCGGGGGAGCAAGCGCGGTGGCACGGGGCTGGGCCTGTATATCGTCAAGGGCATCGTCGAGGCGCACGGCGGGACGATCACCGTCGGCCGCGGACCCGGCGGCGGTGCGCAGTTCCGATTTATCCTGCCCGTCGGCGCCCCGGCCTATCTGGCCTGACCACCGGCGGGCTTACACACTCCGCACGGCCTTTAGACTCGATCCTTGGCACCTTTGCGTCCTCGGCCATCGAGCGGGGTCGTTTTCGCCCGGGTCCTGTCAAACCAACGGAAGTACGGGAAGAGATGTCCGCACCCAACAAGTCGTACGACCCAGTCGAGGTCGAGGCGCTGAAACCGGAAGAGATCGAGCGTATGCGGGACGAGGCGCTCGCCGCCTTCGCCGCCGCCGGCGACCTCGACGCGCTCGCGCACGCGAAGACGGCGCACGCCGGCGGCACCTCGCCCCTGTCGCTCGCCAACCGTGAGATCGGCGCGCTGCCCCCCCAGGCCAAGGCCGAGGCCGGCAAGCGCGTCGGCCAGGCCCGCGGCGCCGTGAACAAGGCGCTCGCCGCCCGCCAGGTGGAGCTGGAGGCCGAGCGTGACGCACGGGTGCTGGTCGAGGAGGCGGTGGACGTCACACTGCCGTACGACCGCGTCCCGGCCGGCGCCCGGCACCCGCTCACCACGCTGATGGAGCGCATCGCCGACATCTTCACGGCCATGGGCTACGCGGTGGCGGACGGCCCCGAGGTCGAGGCGGAGTGGTTCAACTTCGACGCCCTGAACTTCGTGCCCGACCACCCGGCACGCCAGATGCAGGACACCTTCTTCGTCCAGGACCGCGACGGCACGGCCGGCGACGAGTCCGGAGTGGTGCTGCGTACGCACACCTCACCGGTCCAGGCGCGCGCGCTGCTCGACCGTGAGCCGCCCGTCTATGTCATCTGCCCCGGCCGCGTCTACCGCACCGACGAGCTGGACGCCACCCACACCCCGGTCTTCCACCAGGTGGAACTGCTCGCGGTGGACGAGGGCCTCACCATGGCCGACCTCAAGGGCACCCTCGACCACATGGTCCAGGAGCTCTTCGGCGGCGAGGGCATGAAGACCCGGCTGCGGCCGAACTTCTTCCCCTTCACCGAGCCGTCCGCCGAGATGGACATGGTCTGTTACGTGTGCCGCGGCGAGTCCGTCGGCAACCCGGACCGGCCCTGCCGTACCTGCGGCAGCGAGGGCTGGATCGAGCTGGGCGGCTGCGGCATGGTCAACCCGAAGGTGCTCGTCGCCTGTGGTGTGGACCCCGAGAAGTACAGCGGATTCGCCTTCGGGTTCGGCATCGAGCGGATGCTGATGTTCCGCCACAACGTCGAAGACATGCGAGACATGGTCGAGGGTGACGTCCGGTTCACCCGGCCGTTCGGGATGGAGATCTGATGCGCGTCCCGCTTTCCTGGCTGCGGGAGTACGTCGACCTGCCGGCCACCGAGACAGGCCGCGACGTGCAGGCCAAGCTCGTCCCCGCCGGTCTTGAGGTCGAGACCGTCGAACAGCTCGGCGCGGACCTCAAGGGCCCGCTCGTCGTGGGCAAGGTCCTCACCGTCGAGGAGCTGACGGAGTTCAAGAAGCCCATCCGCTTCTGCACCCTCGACGTGGGCGACGCCAACGGAACCGGTGAGCCGCAGGAAGTCATCTGCGGCGCGCGGAACTTCGCCGTCGGCGACAAGGTCGTGGTGGTCCTGCCCGGCGCCGTGCTGGCCGGCGGGTTCGAGATCTCCTCCCGCAAGACGTACGGCCGGACGTCGCACGGCATGATCTGCTCCAGCGGCGAGCTGGGCATGGGCGACGACGGCAGCGGCGGCATCATCGTCCTGCCGCCGGAGTACGAGGTCGGCACCGACGCGATCGAGCTGCTCCAGCTCGTCGACGAGGTCCTCGACATCGCCGTCACACCCGACCGCGGCTACTGCCTGTCGATGCGCGGCATCGCCCGCGAGACCGCCATCGCGTACGGTCTCCCGCTGCGTGACCCCGCTCTGCTCGACGTGCCGGCCCCGAACTCCTACGGGCACCGGGTCGAGATCGCCGACCCGGTGGGCTGCGACCACTTCACCGCCCGTACGGTCACCGGCCTCGACCCCGAGGCGCGCTCGCCGATCTGGCTCAGGCGCAGGCTCCAGAAGGCCGGGATGCGGCCGATCTCGCTGGCCGTCGACATCACCAACTACGTGATGCTGGAGATCGGCCAGCCGCTGCACGCGTACGACCGCAACCTGGTCGATGGCCCGATCGGTGTCCGGCGTGCCGAGCAGGGCGAGGTGCTGACCACGCTCGACGGCGTCAAGCGCGTCCTGGACGCGGCCGACCTCGTCATCACCGACGACCGGGGCCCCATCGGCCTCGCCGGTGTGATGGGCGGCGCCGACACCGAGATCGCCGACGGCGAGATCGCGCCGAGCCCGCTCTCCGTGACGACGGCCTCCGCCGGGCGCGCGCCGCGCGGCACCACCGAGGTCGTCATCGAGGCCGCGCACTTCGACCCGATCTCCATCGCCCGTACCGCGCGCCGGCACAAGCTGGCGTCCGAGGCGTCCAAGCGCTTCGAGCGCGGCGTCGACCCGCACGCCGCGTCGGCTGCGGCGCAGCGGACCGTCGATCTGCTGGTGCTGCTCGCGGGCGGTTCGGCGGAGGCGGGTGTCACCGAGGCCGTCGCGCCGTCCGGGCCGCACACCATCACGATGGCCGCCGACCACCCCGACCGGGTGGCCGGTCTCGCGTACGGCAGGGAGACCGTCGTCCGCAGGCTCCAGCAGGTCGGCTGCGACGTCCAGGGACAGGACGAGCTGATCGTCGCCGTCCCGAGCTGGCGGCCCGACCTGCGCGAGATCAACGACCTCGCGGAAGAGGTCATCCGGCTGGAGGGGTACGAGAATCTGCCCTCCACACTGCCCAGGCCGCCGGCCGGGCGCGGGCTCACCGAGCGGCAACGGCTGTACCGCAGGGTCGGCCGCGCGCTGGCGGGCGCGGGCTATGTCGAGGTGCTGAACTACCCGTTCATCGGTACGGCGCAGCTCGACCAGCTCGGACTGGACGCCGACGACGACCGTCGCCGTACGGTCGACCTCGTCAACCCGCTCGTCGACACCGAGCCCGCGATGCGCACGACCCTGCTGCCGGGTCTCTTCGGCGCGCTGCGCCGTAACGACGGCCGTGGCTCGCACGATCTGGCGCTGTACGAGTCGGGCCTGGTCTTCCGGCCCACGGGCGAAGAGAAGGTACCGGCCAGGCTGCCCGTCGACCGGCGCCCCACCCCTGAGCAGCTCGCGTCGCTCGACGCCGCGCTGCCCCGGCAGCCGCGCCACGCGGCCGTGGTCCTCGCCGGTGCGCGTGAGCGGGGCGGCTGGTGGGGCGCCGGCCGCCCCACCGACTGGGCGGACGCCGTGGAGGCGGCCCGTACGGTCGCCGCCGAGGCGGGCGTCGAGCTGACGGTGGAGACCGACCAGCACGCGCCGTGGCACCCGGGTCGCTGCGCGGCGCTGTATGCCACGGTGGACGGCGAGCGGACCCTGGTCGGCCACGCCGGTGAGGTGCACCCGCGCGTCATCAAGGCGTACGGCCTGCCGGAGCGCACCTGCGCGATGGAGCTCGCACTGGACCTCGTGGAGCTGGCGGGCACGGGCCCGCTGCGGGCGCCGCGGATCTCGGCCTTCCCGGTCGCCACCCAGGACGTGGCGCTGGTCGTGGCCAAGGACGTGCCGGCCGCCCACGTGGAGCGGGCGCTTCGCGAGGGCGCGGGTGAACTGCTCGAATCCGTCCGGCTGTTCGACGTGTTCACCGGCGAGCAGCTGGGCGAGGGGCGCAAGTCCCTGGCGTACGCGCTCCGGTTCCGCGCCGCCGACCGGACGCTGACCGTGGACGAGGCGTCGGCCGCGCGCGACACCGCGGTGGCGCTGGCCGCCGAGCGCACGGGTGCGGTGCTGCGCGGGGCGTGAGCCCGCGGACGGGACAGCGGAACGACCGAGGGGCGCGACCGGTTTCAGTTCCGGACGCGCCCCTCGGGGGTGTCTTGCCGGTCAGGTGGGACTCTCCACGGATACCGGCGCAGGCCGGGGGGACGAACACTGCGCCGTATCCGCCTCGCAACCGCCGGCGCGGCCGATGCGCCGCCCGCCCCGCCGCGGAGTAGGGCAGGTGGCGGGGCGGACGACACGGGGTGGGCCGCCGTACCGCACGAGGGGGAGTGCGGCGGCCCCGGCCGCTCTTTGCGAGGCGACCAGTCAACAGCGGCGGCGCCCGGCACGGCAGGGCGCACAACGGCCTGATCCGGGCATTACGTTCACACCCCGTGCGATGTCCCGCTCCATTACGCTGTGGCTCCCTGGGGGGTGTCCGGTGCACCCGCGGGTCTCCGGAGGGGCACATGCAGCCCAACACCCTGCTGGATTCGCTGATCGACGAAGCGGGTATGTCCCACGCCGGGTTCGCCGCCCGGGTCAACCGGGCCGGACAGCCGCGCGGGCTCGGCCTCCGGTACGAACACACGTCTGTGCTGCGGTGGTTGAGGGGCCAGCGGCCACGTGGCCAGGTGCCCGAGCTGATCTGTGAGGTGCTGGGCGAGCGCCTGGGACGCACCCTCACGCTGGACGACATCGGCCTGGGCGTGAGTCCGGGGACACCGGGCCGCGACGCCACCCTGCCGGTCTTCGTGGAGCGGGCCACCGCGCTGTGGCGCTCCGACCAGCAACGACGCGGCCATGTCGTGGGCGCGCCCGCCGTCACCGGTACGTATGCCGTGATGCCCGTCTGGGAGTGGGAGAACCCTCCGGCGGACGCGGACGTCTCGCGCGGCGGCCCGAGCCGTGTCGGGCCGGCCGACATCGAACTGCTGCGGACGGCCAGGGCGCACTACGAGCTGATGTACCGCAGGGCCGGCGGTCTCGCCACCCACGCGCGGATCGTCGGCTTCCTCAACGCCGAGACCGCGCCCCTGCTGCGCGGTGGCTACAGCGACGCGACGGGCCGCCAACTTCACCGCGCCACCGGCGGGTTGGTGGCGGTGGCCGGTATCTGCGCGTACGACTCCGACGCGCAGGGGCTCGCCCAGCGCTACTTCCACCAGGCGCTGCGGCTGGCGAAAGCCAGCGGGGACACGGGACTTGGCGCGTACGCCGTCGCGCTGCTCGTCAACCAGTCGCTGTTCATGGGGGAGTACCGGCAGGCGGTGGCCTTCGCCGAGGCGGCGCTGCGTACGGCGGGCCGGGCGATCACACCGGCGCTGGCCGCCGATCTGTACGCCATGCAGGCCAAGTCGTACGCCCTGCTGGGCGACGGGAGCGGGGCGCGGGCGTGCATCAGCCGGGCGGAGGCCGAGGCGGGGCGGATCAGACCGGGGCAGGAGCCTGAGGAGACCGGCTATGTGGAGCCGGGGCTGGTCAATGTGCAGGTCGCCGAGGCGCTGCTGAGCCTCGGTGAGCTCGATGCCGCGCGGACGCACGCCGCCGAGGCGGTCGGCACGCCGGCGCACGACCGGGGGCGGGTGCACCGGCTCGCGATGCTCAGCCAGATCGAGCTGCGGCAGGGCGAACCGGACCGGGCGGCCCGTACGGCGCGGGAGATGGCCGAGCGCGCCCGGGGGATGGAGTCGCTGCGGCTCAGGGACCGAATGGGCGTGGTGCGGCTGGGGCTGGTGGAGAGCGGCTCGGCGGAGGCGACGGAAGCGGCCGGATTCATCGCACGGGCCCTGCGCGTTCCCCTGTGAGGAGGCGACTGCTGCCATATTGCCAACTCCCAATCGGAAGGTGGCAAAACCGTGCAGTGGGCGAACTTAAGCGAACAGACTGTGTATGAGAATCGCTGGTTCCAGGTCAATCTGGCCGATGTCGAACTCCCCGACGGCCGGCATCTGGACCACTTCCTCATCCGGCTCCGCCCGGTGGCCGTGGCGACGGCGGTCAACGAGGCCAACGAGGTGCTGATGCTCTGGAGGCACCGTTTCATCACCGATAGCTGGGGCTGGGAACTGGCCGCAGGTGTCGTCGAGGACGGCGAGTCCGTCGAGACCGCGGCGGCGCGGGAGATGGAGGAGGAGACCGGCTGGCGGCCCGGCCGCCTCCGGCATCTGCTCACCGTGGAGCCGTCCAACGGACTCACCGACGCCAGGCACCATCTCTACTGGTCGGATTCGGCGACCTACACCGGCCACCCGGCGGACGACTTCGAGTCCTCGCGCCGGGAGTGGGTACCGCTCAAGCTCGTTCCCGACCTGATCGCGCGGGGTGAGGTGCCGGCCGCCAACATGGCGGCCGGACTGCTGATGCTCCATCATCTGCGCCTGGGAGGCGGCGGATAGGGAGCTAGGGTCTGTCGTTCGGATCTCGCCGGGCGGCTCAGCCGTACGGGTAGAAGCCCGAGCCCGACTTACGGCCGAGGCGCCCCGCGTCCACCATGCGCTGAAGCAGGGGGGGAGCGGCGTACAGCGGCTCCTTGTACTCCATGTACATCGAATCGGCGACCGAAGCGACCGTGTCCAGGCCGATCAGATCGGAGAGCTTGAGCGGTCCCATCGGGTGGGCGCAGCCCATCTCCATGCCGTTGTCGATGTCCTCGCGGCTCGCGATACCGGACTCGAACATCCGGATCGCGGAGAGCAGATAAGGAATCAGAAGGGCGTTCACCACGAAACCGGACCGGTCCTGGGCGCGGATCGCGTGCTTGCCCAGCACGTCCTCGACGACGGACTCGGCGCGCTTGACCGTCTCGTCGGACGTCGTCAGCGCCGGGATCAGCTCCACCAACTGCTGGACCGGTGCCGGGTTGAAGAAGTGGATGCCGATCACCCGGTCGGGCCGGGAGGTCGCGACGGCCAGCTTGACCAGCGGAATGGAGGAGGTGTTGGACGACAGGATCGCGTCCGGGCGCGTCACGACTTGGTCGAGGACCTGGAAGATCTCCGTCTTGACCTGCTCGTTCTCGACGACGGCCTCGATCACCAGATCGCGGTCGGCGAACTCCCCGAGATCGGTGGTGAAACTGAGCCTGTCGAGCGTCGCGTCGCGCTCCTCCTCGGTGATCTTGCCGCGCTCGGCGGCTTTCGAGAGGGAGTTGAAGAGGCGGGTGCGCCCTATCTCCAGGGCCTCGCCGGTGGTCTCCGCGACCATCACCGCAAGGCCGCTGCGGGCGCACACCTCCGCGATGCCCGCGCCCATCTGGCCGCAGCCCACCACTCCGACGCGTTCGATGTCGGTCACATCGTGCCTTTCGCTGGTCCCGGTCCTGCCGGGCCCCGTGTGATTCCGGTGCCCGCCTCGGCTCCCGACGTTACTCCGCGCAGGTGTGTGCACGGCGGGCCGGGGCGGGCATGCTGTGCGGCAACATCCGACCGAGATAACCGACGAGGGGTCAGTAAATGCGGCAAATCGGTAGAAGAGGGTTCGTGACGGCAACGGCCGGTGCGCTCACCTCACTGGCGGTGGCGGGCGACGCGGTCGCCGCGGCGGGTAGGGCGGGTACCGCGGGGACGAGTGGGGAGACCGGAGCGGCGGCGGGCGCGGAGGGCGCCGCCGGGTCCGGTCGTCACATCCCGCGCGGTGAAATGCGCGGGATGTGGCTCGCGACGGTCGTCAACCGCGACTGGCCGTCGAAGCCAGGACTGCCCGCGGCCGAACAGCGCGCGGAGCTGCTGAAGTTCCTGGACACCGCCGTCACGCGGAAGCTGAACGCCGTCGTCTTCCAGGTACGGCCGACCGCCGACGCGCTGTGGCCCTCGCCGTTCGAGCCGTGGGCCGAGTGCCTGACCGGCGTACAGGGCAAGGACCCGGGCTGGGACCCGCTGGGTACGGCGGTGAAGGAGGCCCACAAGCGCGGTCTCGAACTGCACGCCTGGTTCAACCCGTACCGCGTGGCCAACCACACGGACCCGTCCCGGCTGATCCCGAGCCACCCCGCCCGCAAGCACCCGGAGTGGATCCTTCCGTACGGCGGGAAGCTCTACTACAACCCGGGCATCCCCGAGGTCAGGAAGTTCGTCCAGGACGCCATGCTCGACGCCGTACGGCGCTACGACATCGACGCCGTGCACTGGGACGACTACTTCTATCCCTACCCGGTCGCCGGTCAGGTCTTCGACGACGACGCGCAGTACGCGAAGTACGGCGCCGGCTTCCCCGACAAGGCCTCCTGGCGGCGCGACAACACCGACCGGCTGGTGCGCGAGACGGCGGAGCGGATCAAGAAGATCAAGAAGCATGTCGCCTTCGGCATCAGCCCGTTCGGGGTGTGGCGCAACATCGCCACCGACCCGACCGGCTCCGACACCACGGCCGGCGTGCAGACCTACGACGATCTGTACGCCGACACCCGCAAGTGGGTCAAGGAGGGCTGGATCGACTACATCACCCCGCAGATCTACTGGAACATCGGCTTCGCCGCCGCCGATTACGCGAAGCTCGTGCCCTGGTGGAGCGAGGTGGTCAGGGGCACGGGCGTCGACCTCTACATCGGCGAGGCCCTCTACAAGGCGGGCGACCCCGCCCAGCCCGCGCCGTGGCAGGACGTGGCGGAGGTCTCCCGTCATCTGACCTTCGCGAAGCAGTACCGGGAGGTTCGCGGGCACTGCTACTTCTCCGCGCTGGAGTGCGTGAACGACAAGAACGGAGCGTTCGCGAGGGCGGTGGCCGACCACTACAAGTCCCGGGTACGCCCGCCCCGGCAGGGCTGATCCGTCCTGATCGGAAAGACACGGCCTAGGCGCGGGCGCGCTGGGTGACCGCGATGCACAGCAGTACGGCGACGGCCGCCAGTGGCGCGGCCGTCGCCGGGTGCTCCCCGAGCAGCAGCACCGACCAGACCAGGGTCAGCAGCGGCTGGGCGAGCTGGAGCTGGCTCGCCTTCTCGACCCCGATCGTGGCCATGCCCCGGTACCAGACATAGAGGCCGAAGAAGGTCGATCCCGCCGCCACCCACACCAGACCGGTCACCCCCTGGGCCGTCAGCCGTACCGGCTCGAAGGACAGGGCGACGGCCGAGACCACCAGATTGAGCGGCAGGCACGCGACCAGCGCCCAGCCGATCACGTGCCAGCCCGGCATCAGCCGCGCCAGTCTGCCGCCCTCCGTATAGCCGGCCGCGCACACCACCAGCGCGCCGAACAGATACAGATCACCGGTCGAGACGGCCCCGCCGCTCTGCTGGAGGGTGAAGGCGATCACCACGCCCGCGCCCGCTACGGCCGCGCCCCAGAACGTCCGCGACGGGCGCCTGCCGGTGCGCAGCGCCGAGAACGCGGCGGTGCTCAGCGGCAGCAGCCCCACCACGACGGCGGCGTGCGCCGTGGTCGAGGTCCGGAGGGCCAGCGTCGTCAGCATCGGGAAACCGATGACCACACCGGCGGCCACCACGGCGAGCGCGCCCCAGTGCCGCCGCTCCGGGACCGGCACGCGCACCGCCAGCAGAAAGCCGCCCGCGATCAGCGCGGCCAGCACGCCGCGGATCGCGACCAGGGACCAGGGGCCGAAGCTCTCCAGCCCCCAGACGGTCGCGGGGAAGGTCAGCGAGAAGGCGAGAACGCCCCCCGCCGCGAGGAGGGTGCCGCCGGTGACCGCTACCGGCGTCGGACGAGTAGCGCTATCCTGTGCTGTCATGCATGAGCGTAGCAGTGTGGCCGACTTGGCGAAGTCCCTCCGGGAAGAGCTCAACCGCTACTCACCTGATGGAAAGCTGCCGTCCAGCAGGGAGCTGGTCGAGCGGTACCGCGTCTCCCCGGTGACCGTCTCCCGGGCACTCGCCCAGCTCTCCGCCGAGGGCCTGGTCGTCACCCGTCCCGGCGCCGGATCCTTCCGCGCGCCCGCCCGCCCCGGCACACCGCGGCCGGGGGACACCTCCTGGCAGGAGGTCGCGCTCAGCGCCGACGCCACCACCGAACTCGTCCCGCGCAGCGTCGACTCCTCCGCCGTACTGACCACCCTCGCCGCGCCCCCACCCGGGGTGATCGAGTTCAACGGCGGCTATCTGCACTCCTCCCTCCAGCCCGAACAGGCCATGGCCGGCGCCCTCGCCCGCGCCGGCAGACGCCCCGGCGCGTGGAGCCGCCCGCCCACCGACGGACTGCCCGAACTCCGCCAGTGGTTCGCCCGCGACATCGGCGACACCTGGACGGCCGCCGAACTCCTCGTCACCTCCGGTGGCCAGAGCGCCCTGACCACCGCCCTGCGCGCGCTCGCCCCGCCCGGCGCGCCCGTCCTCGTCGAATCACCCACCTATCCCGGCATGCTGGCCATCGCACGGGCCTCCGGACTGCGCCCCGTCCCCGTGCCCGTCGACCCCGACGGCGTACGCCCCGAACTCCTCGCCGCCGCCTTCCGGGCCACCGGCGCACGCGTGTTCGTCTGTCAGCCCCTCTTCCAGAACCCCACCGGGGCCGTCCTCTCCCCGGCGCGGCGGCCCGAGGTGCTGCGCATCGCCCACGAGGCGGGCGCCTTCGTCATCGAGGACGACTTCGTACGCCTCCTCGCCCACGAGGACGCGGGCCCGCTGCCCCGCCCGCTCGCCGCCGACGACCACGACGGAGTCGTCGTCCATGTCCGCTCCCTCACCAAGGCGACCTCGCCCAGCTTCCGGGTCGGGGTGCTGGCCGCCCGGGGCCCGGTGCTCGAACGCCTCCGCGCCATCCATGTCGTCGACTGCTTCTTCGTCGCCCGCCCCCTCCAGGAAGCGGCCCTCGAACTGGTCGGCTCACCCGCCTGGAACCGCCATCTGCGCTTCCTCCCGGGGGAGTTGCGCGACCGCAGGAACGCCATGACCGGAGCCGTCGGCCGGCACCTGCCCGAACTGGCCCTCCCGTACATCCCGTCAGGCGGCTATCACCTGTGGCTGCGCCTGCCGGACGGCACCGACGAACAGGCCCTCGTCTCCGCCGCCCTGCGCGCGGGCGTCGCCGTCACCCCCGGCCGCCCGTACTTCTGTGCCGAACCCTCAGCAGCCCATCTGCGGCTGGGATATGCGGCCGTCGCGGGACCGCAGGAGATCGCCGACGGCGTGCGGCGGCTGCGGACCGCCTGCGACGAGGTGCTGAACTGACCACATGCCTTTCCAGATGCCTGGATCCCACATGCCTTGATCGTGGCATCCGCCACTGACAATCGGCCCGCCACCTGGCAGCCTTCCGCCATGACCGAGACGACGACCCCCGCGACCTCCGCCGCGTACGAGATCTCGAACGACCCCGCACGCCTCGACGCGGACCGGATCCACCGCTGGCTCTCGACGGACGCGTACTGGGCGCTCGGCCGCGACCGCGACGTCCAGGACAAGGCGATCGCCGGATCGCTCAACTTCGGTGCCTACGACGCCGGCTCGGGCGAACAGGTCGCCTACGCCCGCGTCGTCACCGACCACGCCACCTTCGCCTGGCTCTGCGACGTGTACGTCGCCCCCGTCGCCCGCGGCAAGGGGCTCGGCACCGAACTCGTCGCCGCCGTACGTGGCCACCTCACCCCCCTGGGGGTGCGGCGCATGATGCTGGCCACGGAGGACGCCCACGGCGTGTACGAGAAGGTGGGGTTCAAGTCACTCGAAAACCCCCTGATGTGGATGACTCTGGACCTTCAGGTCCCCTCTTGACCTGTGCCGTTTTGGGGATCACGATCCCGGCATGAGTGTTCGGGTCACGTTGGTCGCCGCCGCGCGCAGCTCAGCCCCACTTGCCGAACGATTCGACGACGACCGCCCCCTCGACCAGGCAGGCTGGCACGAGGTGCAGCTCGTCGCGCACTCGCTCGTGCCGCTGGCCGCCGCCGAGTTGCGCTACTGCTCGCCCACCGCGCGCAGCCGCGCCACCGGGGAGGCCCTCGGCTACGCGCCCCTGGTCCAGCCGGCGCTCCGGGACTGCGACATGGGCCGCTGGCGCGGCTGCACCTTCGCGGACGTCGCAGCCCGTGAACCCGCCGCCGTGGACGCCTGGCTCGCCGACCCACGCTCGGCGCCGCACGGGGGCGAACCGCTGCTGGCGTTCATCTCCCGTATAGGCGGCTGGCTGGACACACGCCCCGCCGACAACATCGGCGCCATCGTGGCCGTCGCCGAACCGGCGGTCATCAGGGCGGCCCTCGTCTACGCCCTGCACGCCCCCGCACCGACCTTCTGGAACGTGGACGTCCGCCCGCTCTCCACGGTCACCCTCATGGGCGCCCCGGGCCGCTGGAGCCTGCGCCTCGACGCTCGCGTCTGACCGGGGCCCGCCGTGTGCGCGGTGTGCGTGGTGCGCGCCCCTGGCGCGAAGCCCTCAGCCCGCCGTCGCGAACGCGTCGACGCCCGTCAGTTCGGCGGAGAGCCGCCAGAGCCGCGCCGCCTGCTCGGGGTCCGCCGCGTATGTGCGTACCCCGCCCTTGAAGTCGTCCTCGTCGGCCGGGTCGGCGATGTCGCAGTCCTCGCAGTACACCCCGCCCGCACCGGCCAGTCGCGGTGAAGTAGCCGCCCACACCTGCGTGGCCGCGCCCTGCTCAGGTGACTTGAAGGACGGGTTGAGCGGGTTGCCCTCCTCGTCGATCCAGCCGAAGCCCACCATCTCCTCCTTGGGAAGATGGCGCTGAAGCGGCGTGAGGATGCCACCGGGGTGCAGCGAGAAGGCCCGGACCCCGGCGTCCTTGCCGAGCGCGTCCAGATGGACGGCGAACAGCGCGTTGGCGGTCTTCGCCTGCCCGTACGCCTGCCACTTGTCGTAACCCCGCTCGAAGCGCATGTCGTCCCAGCGGATGGGGGAGTGGCGGTGACCTGCCGACGACACCGAGACGACACGGGCGCCGCCCGGCTCGATCGCGGGCCAGAGGCGGTTGACGAGCGCGTAGTGGCCGAGGTGGTTCGTCGCGAACTGCGCCTCCCAGCCCGGTCCGACGCGGGTCTCGGGGCACGCCATGACCGCGGCGTTGTTGATCATCAGATCGATGCCGCGCCCGGACGCGAGGAACCCCTCGGCGAACGCGCGGACGCTGTCGAGGTCACCGAGGTCGAGCTCGCCGACCTCGACCTTCCCCGCCGGTCCCTCGATCCCGGCGACGGCCTCCTCGGCGGCGGCGCGCCGCCTGGCGGGCACCACGACCCGAGCGCCCGCGCCGGCCAGCGCGCGGGTCGTCTCCAGCCCCAGCCCCGAGTAGCCGCCGGTGACGACCGCGAGCTTCCCGCCGAGGTCCACGCCCCGCAGAACCTTTTCGGCGGTGCTCGTCGCGCCGAAGCCTGAACCGATCTTGCGCTGAGGAGTAGTCATGGTCCGACGGTACGTATTGGAGCGTTCTCGAAGTCAAGCGGCCGACAGCGGCCGGGTACGGCGGGGCGTGTGCCCGGGTCTGTGGGGCATCCGGCCCTGTGGTCATGGCACGCGGGTCACCGGCTCAGGAGACTGGAGAAGCGGGCCGGGGCGACCGGCTCCCCACACGGACCGGCGAGCAGAAGGACCAGGTGATGACGATGGCCTACGACCCCTCCGCACCGGCGGGCGTGAGCGTGCCGGACACGAAGCTCGCGCGGGCGGCGACCGAGCTCGTACGCGACACCGTGAGCGAACTGATCTACGACCACTCGCGCCGCGTCTACTTCTTCGGCAGCCTCCAGGGGCGCAACCGCGATCTCGCCTTCGACCCCGAACTCCTCTACATCGGGGCCATGTTCCACGACCTGGGCCTCGGCGAACCCTTCCACACCAGCGGCCGGCGCTTCGAGGTCGACAGCGCCGACGAGGCACGTCGCTTCCTCCGGGCGTACCAGGTGCCCGAGGACAGCGTCCGGCGCGTCTGGACCGCGATCGCCCTGCACACGACCCCGGGCGTCCCCGAGTTCATGGAGCCGGAGGTGGCACTGGTGACCGCGGGCGTCGAGTACGACGTCCTCGGCATCGGATACCACGACATCGGCGACGACGACCGCACCGCCGTCGTCGCGCTGCACCCGCGTCCTGGCTTCAAGCAGCGCATCCTCGGCGCCTTCACCGACGGCGTCCGGCACAAGCCGGAGACCACCTTCGGCAACGTCAAGGCCGACGTCCTCGCCCACTACGTGCCCGGCTTCGAGCGCGGCGACTTCGTGCGTACGATCCTGGACTCGCCGTGGCCCGAGTGACGGTGGCCGTGGGGCGTTCGACGGGGTGCGGCTTCGGTGCCTCTACCAGGGCAGCGGACCCGTCACGTCGAAGTAGCCGCCGGTCGGGCCGTCCGGGCCCACCTGGGCCATCCGTACGATGATCTCCGCCCCCTCCTCGACGGTCTGCGTACCGGTGTTCCCGTTCAGATCCGTCTTCGTGTAGCCGGGCTCCACCGCGTTGATCCGGATGGCCGGGAACGCCTTCGCGTACTGGACCGTGATCATGTTGACCGCCGTCTTGGACGCCGGATAGGCCACGCCCGGGTACGCGGCGGCCGGTGAGCCCGGCTCCGTCACCCTGGCCATCGAGCCGAGGGAACTGCTGACGTTGACCACCACCGGGGCGGCCGACCGCTCCAGCAGCGGCAGGAACGCGTGGGTCACGCGCACCGTCCCGAAGACGTTCGTGTCGAAGACCGCGCGCACGTCGTCGGCGGTCACCTCCCCGGCGCCGATCACGCCTCGGTCCGGCGTCCGCCCTTCGACGCCCGCGTTGTTGATCAGTACGTCCAGTCCGCCGTCCGCCTCGACGGTCTTCGCCGCTGCGGCGACGGACGCGTCGTCGGTGATGTCGATGACGACCGGCCGCGCACCCAGCAGCTCGGCGGCGCGGCGTCCGCGCTCCGGGTCGCGGCTGCCCAGGTAGACGGTGTGGCCCGCGGCGACGAGGCGGCGGGCGGTCTCGAAACCGAGGCCTTTGTTGGCCCCGGTGATCAGTGTCGTAGTCATGGCTTCAGCCTCCGGCCGAGGCGGATCGTCAACCAGACGTCCCGTTTTCCTGGGACTGGTGGTACCAGGACGCCGCGCCGTCCGGGGCGCACACTGGTGGACATGGCGGAAGCGGAGTTCGGACAGGCGGTGCACCGGTGGCGCGACCGGGTCTCCCCGGAGGCCGCCGGACTGACCATCGGCGGGCACCGGCGCGCGCCGGGACTGCGCCGCGAGGAACTGGCCATGCTGGCCGGCATCTCCGCGGACTATGTCACCCGGCTCGAACAGGGCCGCGCGGCCAACCCCTCGACACAGGTCGTCGAGTCCCTGGCCAGAGCCCTGCGGCTGTCGGCCACGGAACGCGAGCACCTGTTCCGGCTGGCCGGGCTGGTGCCGCCGGGGGCGGACACCGTACCGGCGTATCTCAGCGCGAGCGTCCAGCGCCTGCTGGACCGACTCGCCGGGACGCCTGTCGCGGTGTACGACGCGTCCTGGACGCTGCTCACGGCCAACCCGCCGTACGCCGCGCTGATGGGAGATCCCTCCGACTGGCGCGGTAACGCGCGCAACGGCGTGTGGCGGCACTTCCTGGGCCCAGGCACGCGGGCACGCCACACGCCCGAGTCGCTGCGCCTGTTCGAGAGCGCGCTCGTCTCCGACCTGCGTGCCGCCGCCGGCCGCTATCCGGCCGACCGGCGGCTGCGGCGGCTGGTCGCGGAACTGCGCGCCGGCAGCGAGCGGTTCGCGGAGCTGTGGGACTCCGGGACCGTCGGCCGCCACGAGGCCGCGCGCAAGACGATCGACCACCCGCAGGTGGGGGCGGTGACACTGGACTGCGACGTACTCACCGTGGCCGGGAGCGACCTGCGCATCATGATCTACACGGCCGAGCCCGGCACGGAGGACGCGGAACGCCTCGCGCTGCTCACGGTGCTTGGCACACAGACGCTGGTCGGATAGACCGGGGCGGACCGCGCGTCCCGGAAGTACCCGCCCTCCGGGGTGATCAGCTCGGCGCCCTTCATACGACGTCCGTCACCCCGTCCTCGTCCGGGTGCAGCGCGTCCAGGATGAGGGTGAGGCCGAAGGCGAACTCGTCTCCGTAGGAGTAGCCGGGCTTGAGGGCGTGCTCCACGGCGAGTTCGGTGAGATGGGGGTACGCGTCGGCGGGCATGTCGCTCAGGATGGTTTCCGCGACCTCGTCCAGCTCCGCCGAGCTGCTGAACGGCAGGCTCACCTCCTGGATCACGAAGCCGTACAGATAGCTGTCGATCAGCGACACGGCATGCGCGGCCATCGGGACGGAGAACCCTCCCGCCCGCAACGCGCCGATGACCGCGTCATGGTGACCCAGGGTCGCCGGGCCGGGCCGGGTCCGGGAGTCCATCAGGCCGACGGCCCACGGATGGCGGCCGAGCACGGCACGGGCGGAGTCCGCGCGGCGGCGCATGGCGTTCTTCCAGTCCGTGTCGCGCGGCGGCAGCTCGATCTCGCCGAACACCGCGTCCACCATGCCGTCGAGGATGTCCTCCCTGCCCGCGACATGGTGATAAAGCGACATCGCCTCGACGCCCAGCGGTTCGGCGATGGCCCGCATGGTGAGCGCGGCTGTTCCCTTCTCGTCCGCCACCGCCACCGCCGTACGGATCACGCGCTCGCGACTGAGCGGCGTACGCGCCGACGTCCTGCGCCCGCCGCGGGCCGTGCTCCTGCCCGCGCCCGGACCGCGGCCCGCACCGTCGCCCGTGCCCTTGTTTCCCTCGGGCATCCGCCCTCCTTCTCGCTCCTCTTGACCGCCTTACGGCATAAGGCTAACTTGCCTTACAGGATAAGGTTGCCACTCCGGCGAAGGGGCCGCGTCATGGGCACGGACAACGCGAAGAAGATCTGCATCGTCGGGGCCTCGGGGAAGCTCGGGCAGTACATGGTTCGCCACGCGCTGGAGCGCGGTTACGAGGTGGTCGGCGTCTGCCGCGAGCGCAGCGTGCCGAAACTGGCCGCGTTCGAAGGCCGCATCACCATCGTCCCCGGACCCACGAACGACCCCGGCGTGATCAAGCGAGCGGTCGCCGGATGCGACGGAGTGCTGACGGTGCTGGTGCCGTGGGGTGTGCGGCAGTACTCCTCCGGTACGGCGCAGGCGGTGCTCGACCACGCCCGGCCGGGGGCACGTCTGATCTTCTCGTGCGGCTGGCACATCACCCGCGACGGCAAGGACGCGTACTCACGGATGTTTCCGCGCGGCCCTCGGCGCCTCCGCCGCGCTGGGCAAGCTGGTCCGCGCCGTCGAGATCGACGACCAGGTGGAGGCGTGCGGCCGCGTGTTCGCCGGCGACACCGCGTGGACCGTGGTGCGCGGCAGCACTCTCAAGGAGGGCGAGAGTGAGGGCCTGCCCGTCTGGAGCCGCCATGTCGGCGACCCGATCCTGGCCGGCAATCTGACCCGCCGTGTGGATTACGCCCTGTTCATGGTGGAGGCGCTCACCGACGACACCCTGATCCAGGAGGCCCCGGCGATCGTCGGCTGTCGCACCCCCAGCGCCCTGGCCCACGCGAAGGGCCTCAACGACTGTGCCTAGCGGGCCGGTCGGGCCCTGCTGCGACGCCGGGCCTCACCCCAGCGACGCGCTCGCCGCGCGCAGCTCGTCGAGGGCCGTCAGGACGTACCCGGCCAGTTGGTCGTCCGCGCCCCTGGCGCCGTCGGACCATTCGGCGTAGCCCCGTTTGAAGGCGAGAAGGCCCAGTTCACCGGCGAGCGCGGCGGTCGGACCCGGTATGCCGCGGGCCGCCAGAGCGGTTGTCATCGCGGCCGCGAGGCTGACGCTCTTGAGGGCGTCACGCTCCTGGAGTTCGGCGCTGGCGGCGACGGCCGCCTTCAGGCGAGGGGCGAGATCCCGGTTCATGGCGCCCATCGCGCCGGAGGCACGCTCAAGACCGGCGGCGACCGCCTGGAGCGGCCCGGCGTCGTCGGGCGCCTCGGCGATCCCCTCGGCCAGCAGCCGGCTCAGCGTCTCCTGACCGGCCACCAGCAGTTCGCGCTTGTCGGGGAAGTGCCGGAAGAAGGTGCTCTTGGTGACCCCGGCGCGCTCGGCGATCTGCGCGACCGTCGTCGCGTCGTACCCCTGCTCGGTGAAGAGGTCGACCGCCGCGACGACAAGACGTTCGCGCGCCCCTGGTTCCCATCGGCCCATGGCCGCATTCTACGTGATGGGACTCTTGCCCCGTCACTCTGCTACAGTGACGGGACAAGAGTCCCATCACTCGCGGGAGATTTCCATGCGCGTCTTCGTCACTGGCGGTACCGGTCTGATCGGGTCCGCCGTCGTCGCCGAACTGCTCGGCAACGGCCACACCGTCCTCGCCCTCGCCCGCTCCGACGCGTCCGCGCTGGTCGCCGAGGCGGCCGGCGCCGAGCCGCTCCGGGGAGGGCTCGCCGATCTGGACGTCCTTCGCGCCGGCGCCGGCCAGGCCGACGGGGTGATCCACCTGGCGTTCGCCAACGACTTCAGCAGCCCGGAGGCCGTCGAGAAGGCGGTCGCCGAGGAAAGCGCCGCCATCGCGGTCCTCGGCGAGGAACTCGTCGGCAGCGACCGCCCCTTCGTCACCGCCTCGGGCACGCCGCATGTGCCGGGCCGTGCCTCCACCGAGTCGGACCCGCCGGCGACCGAAGGTCCTGTCGGGGGTCGCGGTCGCGCGGTCATGGCGGCCCTGGGCCTGGCCTCGCGCGGGGTCAGGAGCACGGCCGTACGTCTGCCGCGTACGGTTCACCACCAGGGCGCGGGCGGGTTCGCCGGTCTGCTGACCGGCATCGCACGCCGGAGCGGAGTGTCGGGCTACCCGGGCGACGGCGCACAGCGCTGGCCGGCCGTCCACGCGCTCGACGCGGCCGTGCTCTTCCGGCTCGCCCTGGAGGGGGCGCAGGCCGGCAGCTCCTGGCACGCCGTGGCGGACGAGGGCGACAGCGTGCGTGACATCGCCGAGGTCATCGGCCGACGGCTGGGCGTGCCGGTCGAGTCGGTGCCGCCGGAGACCTACGGCGCTCTGGGCCCGATCTTCGCGGCGGACCAGCCCTCGTCCAGCGCCCACACCCGGGGGACCCTCGGCTGGGAGCCGAGGCACCCGAGCCTTCTGGCGGACCTGGAGAACATAAAGCCCTGATGGGGGCGGGAGTGGTGTGGCCGAGCGCCGAGCTGACGGTCACTCCGCTGATCCGGGTTTTTTGCGCTGGTTGGCGTTGAACCGCGCTTTCTTCTGACGATTGCCGCATGTGTTCATGTCGCACCATTTGCGGGTGCGGCTTTGGCTGGTGTCGAAGAAGGCGGCTCGGCAGCTCGGCGAAGCGCAGAGGGCCAGTTTTCCGTCCCGTTCCCCCGAGATGATGCTGATCGCGTCGGCGGCGATCACGCTGAGGGCGTCTTCCACGCGGGAAGCCGGGCTGAGCTGCCATTGCCGCTTGCCCTCGGGCGTCAGGACGGCCGCGGCCCGACCCTGGGCACTGCGGTCGTTGATGACGTGGACGGCGGGTGCGGGGAGAGCGTCCTGGATCGCGGCCGCTGTCGCGGCGGCGTGGATCGACTCCCTCAGTTCCCGGGCGAGGTCGAGTTGGGCGGTGGTGCACGAGTCCACGGCGAGGCCGTACACGGCCAGCCAGTCGATGAGTCGCCGCGGTGTGGGAATGCGTTCCACCGCGTCGCCATGACGCTCCGACAGAGTCCCCGTGAAGCTGGTCGCCAGCACCGAACCGAGGCGGAAGTCAGGGAAGCCGGCGCGCATGGAACCACCTTAGCCGGTTGCGGCGTGGCTCGGAGAGCTGTTAGAACCGTCTTAGCCGGTTCCAGGAAGCCAGGAGGTCTCATGCCCCGTCCGACCAGCGACGTGCAAGCATTTGAAGCCCACGCGACCGAAGCCGATCTCGACGATCTGCGCGTACGACTGGCCGCGGCGCGACTGCCGGAGGCCGAGACGGTTCATGGCGCCGCGCCCGGCTCTCGCCGGTGGGAGCAGGGCGTTCCTCTGGCCGACCTTGTCGATGTCGTGAACTACTGGCGCACCGGCTATGACTGGCGGTCGTTCGAGGAGCGCCTCGACCGGATCGGCCAGTTCCGTACGACCATTGACGGTCTGGGAATCCACTTCCTGCACCGCCGGTCCGCGCGCGCGGATGCCACTCCTCTGATCCTGACGCACGGCTGGCCGGGCAGCATTGCCGAGTTCACCGATGTGGTCGAGGAGCTGGCGGATCCGAAAGACGCGGACGCGCCGGCGTTCCACGTCGTGGTCCCGTCGCTGCCGGGCTTCGGGTACAGCGAGAAGCCGGCCACGACCGGGTGGGGAACCGAGAAGATCGCGGCCGCGTGGGTCGAGCTGATGGGAAGGCTCGGCTACAGCGAGTTCGTGGCCCACGGCGGCGACTGGGGAGGCAACATCACCACGGTCCTCGGCGGCAGGTTCGCGGCGCACGTTCTCGGCATCCACACCACGTTCGCGGAAGCGCCGCCCGGGTTGACGACGGACGGGCTGACGGCGGTCGAGCGCCGGTGGACCGAGGAAACCCGCGATTTCTGGCACCACCGCGCGGCGTACGCGAAGCAGCAGGCGACCCGGCCGCAGACCATCGGCTACTCACTCGTGGACTCACCGGTCGGGCTTCTTGCCTGGATCCTCGACAAGTTCGCCGAGTGGTCGGACACCGAGGACAGCCCGTTCGAGATGATCTCCAGGGACCGCGTTCTTGACGACGTCACCCTGTACTGGCTGACGCGGACCGGCGCGTCGGCGGCCCGCATCTACTACGAAAGCCACAACTCACTCGACCCCGAACTCCGGGTCGACGTCCCGTCAGCGATCACGATGTACCCCCGCGACATCGAGAAGAGCCCGCGCACCTGGGCACAGGAGCGCTACCGCCGGATCGTCCGCTGGAGGTCACCCGAGACCGGGGGACATTTCCCGTCCCTGGAGGTCCCCGAGTATTTCGTCAAGGATCTGCGAGAGGGCCTCGCGGCAGTGCTGGCCGCCAACCGGTGAACGGCGCTGCCCGAGCGTGGCCGGCGCGCAGGGTTTCGTCGGGGCGGCTTTCACGAATCGGGTCACCATCGTGCGCGCAGCACGCCGTCGCCGTCGGGCAGGGCGGCGTGGAGGAGCGGGTGGCGTTCGTCGAGGTGGAGGGGCAGGGCGCGGGCCGCCCGCGCGTCGGCCAGCAGGGCGGCGAGCTCCTGGTACTCGGTCTCATCGACCACCACGTCTCTGATCGTTCCGTCCTGCGCCTCCCAGACGAACTCCATGTGCCATTCGGATGGCAGTGCGGCCAGGATCGCCCCGACGTCGGGTCGCAGGTCGGGCCAGACGGTCAGCAGGGCTCGCGGACCGAGACCGGCACGGACCGCGTCGAGGTTCTCCGTGGTGAGGCGGTGCCGGCGTGTGGCGTTGACCATGTAGGTCTCCTCCAGGAGAAGCCCCTGTCGCGCCGCCAGCTCGGTGCGCACGGACGCCCAGAAGACGTCGTCGGCCACCTCTGTCACCTCTGGTTCCGCGGCGTAAGGGGAAGCCGTCAGCGGTTCCGGGAAGAGGCCGAGTGCGCGTGTACGGGCCACGGCGTCCGTGCAGGGCCGGTCGCTGCCCACGTACACGTACTGGTCCCACCCGACGTGCACGGTGAACACGTCTCCCGCCTCCAGCCGGCACCAGGCGCCCTGTTCGCGGAGCATGACGCGGATCAGCTCCAGGGCCACCGCCAGGGAGACCTCGGCCCCGTCGTGGTAGGCGGCGAGGCCGGCCGGGAAAAGCTCGCCGAGACCATGTCCCTCGACCGCCGGCCGGGCACCGAAGTGGACGAACCCGGTGACGGAGGGCTCACGGATCTCCAGCCGGTCAATGCCCGCGGCTTTCGCGAAGGCGGAGACCGCGGCCAGGTACGCGGCTTCGACCGGCCCGTGGTCGCTGACCGTATCCTCAGCGCCCCGGTAGCCGCCGTGCTCGTCACGGTCGGCGGGGTCGTACTTGGTGATCCGGTGAACGAAGGCCGGCGGCACGCTACTCCTGGTCGGGGTCGAAGGTGGCGCCGGCGCGGAACAGCCGGCCCCCTCAGGCGGTCCGGCCACGGGCCCATTGCATAAAGCTGCGTAGTTACGTATAGTCATGCCATCGACGAGGAGGGCTTCGATGGCAGTACGTGCAGCGGTGGCGGGAGCCAGTGGATATGCCGGAGGGGAAGTGCTCCGGCTGCTCCTGGGACACCCCGGCGTCGAGATCGGTGCTCTCACCGGGAACTCTAACGCCGGTCAGCGCCTCGGTACGCTCCAGCCTCACCTCGGGCCGCTGGCCGAGCGGGTCCTGGAGCCGACCACGGCCGACGTGCTCGCCGGTCACGACGTCGTCTTTCTCGCCCTGCCGCACGGGCGGTCCGCCGCCGTCGCCCAGCAACTCGGCGACGAGGTGCTCGTGGTCGACATGGGCGCGGACTTCCGGCTGAAGGACGCCGCCGACTGGGAGGCGTTCTACGGCTCCCCCCATGCCGGTACCTGGCCCTACGGCCTCCCCGAACTGCCGGGCAGCCGCGCCGCGTTGGAGGGGTCCAGACGCGTCGCGGTGCCCGGCTGCTATCCGACGGCCGTCTCGCTCGCGCTCTTCCCCGCGTACGGCGCAGGCCTGGTCGAGCCGGAGGCCGTCATCACCGCCGCCACCGGCACCTCCGGCGCGGGCAAGGCCGTCAAGCCGCATCTGCTCGGCTCCGAGGTCATGGGCTCCATGAGCCCGTACGGCGTCGGCGGCGGCCACCGGCACACCCCCGAGATGATCCAGAACCTCAGCGCCGTCGCGGGCATGCGCGTCGGCGTCTCCTTCACCCCCACCCTCGCCCCCATGCCCCGCGGCATCCTCGCCACCTGCTCCGCGAAGGCGCGGCCTGACGTCACCGCGGCCGACATCCGCGGCGCGTACGAGAAGGCCTACGCCGACGAGCCGTTCGTCCAGCTCCTGCCCGAGGGCCAGTGGCCGGCGACCGCGTCCGTGTACGGCTCCAACGCCGTACAGGTCCAGGTCGTCCTGGACGAGAACGCCCGGCGCGTCATCGCGATCAGCGCCATCGACAACCTCACCAAGGGCACGGCGGGCGGCGCGGTCCAGAGCATGAACATCGCCCTCGGGCTGCCCGAGGAGACCGGGCTCCCGGCCACCGGCGTCGCACCGTGAGCCAGGCTCCCCACAGCCGCGCCACGAAAGACACCACCACCCACACCAACACGCACACCACCCGGCCGAAGAAGGAGTTGCAGTGAGCGTCACGGCAGCAGGCGGATTCACGGCGGCGGGCATCACCGCCGGGATCAAGGACAGCGGCACCCCGGACCTGGCCCTTGTGGTCAACACCGGTCCGCGCCGCGCCGCCGCGGGCGTCTTCACCTCCAACCGCGTCAAGGCCGCCCCCGTCCTCTGGTCGGAGCAGGTCGTCAAGGGCGGCCGGATCTCCGCGGTCGTCCTCAACTCCGGTGGCGCCAACGCCTGTACGGGCCCCAAGGGTTTCCAGGACACCCACGCCACCGCCGAGAAGGTCGCCGAGGTACTGAACGAGGCCGAGCCCGGGACCCACAGCCCCGGCGAGATCGCCGTCGCCTCCACCGGGCTCATCGGTATCAACCTCCCGATGGACAAGCTGCTGCCCGGCGTCGAGAAGGCCGCGGCCGAACTCTCCCCGCACGGCGGCGAGAAGGCCGCCATCGCCATCAAGACCACCGACAGCGTGCACAAGACGGCCGTCGCGGGCGGCGAGGGATGGACCGTCGGCGGTATGGCCAAGGGCGCCGGCATGCTCGCCCCCGGTCTCGCCACCATGCTCGTCGTGCTCACCACCGACGCCGACGTCGACAGCTCCGCCCTCGACTCGGCCCTGCGCGCCGCCACCCGTACCACCTTCGACCGCGTCGACTCCGACGGCTGCATGTCCACCAACGACACGGTGCTCCTGCTCGCCTCCGGCGCCGCCCGGGTGACGCCCGGCTACGAGGAGTTCGCCGAGGCCGTCCGCGCCGTCTGCGACGACCTCGGCCGCCAGCTCATCGGCGACGCGGAAGGGGCGAGCAAGGACATCCGCATCGAGGTGATCAACGCGGCGAGCGAGGACGACGCCGTCGAGGTGGGCCGCTCCGTCGCCCGTAACAACCTCCTCAAGTGCGCCCTGCACGGCGAGGACCCCAACTGGGGCCGGGTGCTCTCCGCGATCGGCACGACCTCCGCCGCCTTCGACCCCGACCGGCTCAACGTCGCCATCAACGACATCTGGGTCTGTAAGAACGGCTCCGTCGGCGAGGACCGCGACCTGGTCGACATGCGCTTCCGGGAGGTACGGATCACCGCCGACCTCGCCGCCGGCAGCGAGTCGGCCGTCATCTGGACCAACGACCTCACCGCCGACTACGTCTACGAGAACAGCGCGTACAGCTCATGACCGCACGCAAGCACACCGCGCTGCCCAAGGCGCAGATCCTCATCGAGGCGCTGCCCTGGCTGACCCGCCACAACGGCAAGATCGTCGTCATCAAGTTCGGCGGCAACGCCATGGTGGACGAAGACCTCAAGGCCGCCTTCGCCCAGGACGTCGTCTTTCTGCGCCAGGCCGGTCTCAGGCCGGTCGTCGTGCACGGCGGCGGGCCGCAGATCAGCGCGCAGCTCGACCGGCACGGGCTGGTCAGCGAGTTCAAGGCCGGGCTGCGGGTCACCACACCCGAGGCGATGGACGTCGTACGGATGGTGCTCGCCGGCCAGGTCCAGCGCGAGCTCGTCGGGCTGCTCAACCAGCACGGCCCGCTCGCCGTCGGGATGACCGGCGAGGACGCGCACACCATCTCGGCGACCCGGCACCGGCCCCGTATCGACGGCGAGCTGGTCGACATCGGCAGGGTCGGCGAGATCACCGAGATCGACCCGGGCGCCATCGAGGCGCTGCTCGCCGACGGCCGTATCCCGGTCATCTCCTCCATCGCGCGCAGCGCCGACGACGGACACGTCTACAACGTCAACGCCGACACCGCCGCCGCCGCGCTCGCCGCGGCCCTCGGCGCCGAGACGCTGATGGTGCTCACCGATGTCGAGGGCCTGTACGAGGACTGGCCGAACAACGACGACGTGATCAGCAGGCTCACGGCGAGCGAGCTGGAGAAGCTGCTGCCCGAGCTGTCCAGCGGCATGGTGCCGAAGATGGAGGGCTGTCTGTTCGCCGTACGCAACGGGGTCAACACCGCCCGCGTGCTCGACGGCCGCGTACAGCACTCGATCCTGCTGGAGATCTTCACCGACGAAGGCATCGGCACGATGGTCGTCCCCGACGGCCAGGAGCACGCGACCGCGGCGACATCCGGGACCACGGAGACCACGACAGGGGGAGCGTCATGACCGACGACAGCAACCAGGAACTCACGCGCCGCTGGCGGCACGTGATGGCCGACAACTACGGCACCCCGAAGCTCTCCCTCGTGCGCGGCGCCGGCGCCACCGTCTGGGACGCCGACGGCAACGCGTACGCCGACTTCGTCGGCGGCATCGCCGTGAACGCGCTCGGCCACGCGCACCCCGCCGTCATCGACGCGGTCACCCGGCAGATCTCGTCCCTCGGCCATGTGTCGAACCTCTACATCGCAGCCCCGCCCGTCGCCCTCGCCGAACGGCTCATCGACCTCGCCGACCGCCCCGGCCGTGTCTTCTTCTGCAATTCGGGCGCCGAGGCGAACGAGGCCGCGTTCAAGATCGGCCGGCTCACCGGCCGCCGCCACATGGTCGCCACCGACGGCGGCTTCCACGGCCGCACGATGGGCGCGCTCGCGCTCACCGGGCAGCCGCCCAAACAGGAGCCGTTCCTGCCGCTGCCCGGCGATGTGACGCATGTTCCGTACGGAGACGCCGACGCCCTCAGGGCGGCCGTCACCGAGGAGACCGCGCTGCTGATCATCGAGCCGATCCAGGGGGAGAACGGCGTGGTCGTCCCGCCCCGGGGCTATCTCGAAGCGGCCAGGGAGATCACCCGCGCCACCGGCACCCTGCTGGTCCTCGACGAGGTCCAGACGGGGGTGGGGCGCACCGGGCACTGGTTCGAGTACCAGGCGCACCAGAGCGTCGAGCCCGATGTCGTCACGCTCGCCAAGGGTCTCGGCGGCGGCCTGCCGCTCGGCGCGACGCTCGCCTTCGGCCCGGCGGCCGATCTGCTCAGGCCCGGTCAGCACGGGACGACCTTCGGCGGCAACCCCGTCGCCTGCGCCGCCGGACTCGCCGTCCTGGACACGCTCGGCGCCGACGGGACGCTCGACACGGTGAAGAGGCTCGGGGAGAAGCTGCGGGACGGAATCGAGGCGCTCGGACACCCGCTGGTCTCGCATGTCCGTGGCGCGGGGCTCCTGCTGGGTATCGTGCTCACCGAACCGCTCGCGCCGCAGGCGCAGCAGGCGGCTCAGGATGCCGGTTTTCTGGTGAACGTGCCAGCTCCCGATGTCGTACGGCTCATGCCACCGCTGATCATCGGCGACGACGAGGTGGAAACGTTCCTCCGGGCCCTGCCCGGCATCCTCGACACCACCCACGGGACCAACGGGGACGGACGATCCGGGGAATGAGAAGACGATGACCGAGGCGCAGGCACCACCGGAGCACAACGGCCCCTCCGTCCCGCAGACCCGCACCGCGCGCCACCGCCGGATCGTGGACATCCTCAACCGGCAGCCGGTCCGCAGCCAGAGCCAGCTCGCCAAGCTCCTCGCCGACGACGGTCTGAACGTCACCCAGGCGACGCTCTCGCGCGACCTGGACGAGCTGGGCGCCGTGAAGATCCGCAACACCGGCGGTGAGCTGATCTACGCGGTCCCCAGTGAGGGCGGCTACCGCACCCCGCACGCCCCGCTCGGCGAGTCGGCGAAGGAGGAGCGGATGCGGCGGCTCTCCGGCGAACTGCTCATCTCCGCCGAGGCCTCCGCCAACCTGGTGGTGCTCCGTACGCCGCCGGGCGCCGCCCAGTTCCTGGCATCGGCCATCGACCAGGCGGAACTGCGCCCCATCCTCGGCACCATCGCGGGCGACGACACGCTGCTGCTGATCAGCCGCGACCCGGCGGGCGGCCAGGCGCTGGCGGACCATCTGCTGCGGCTGGCCCAGAAGGACGGCTGAACGCCTGAGCGGGTACGCCGCCGGGTCAGTAGTTCGTGATGGCCGTACGGCCGGACGCCGTGCCCACCGCGATGTGCGGTGAGCGCCCGGGGTCGGCCCACGCCAGGATGCGGCTCATCGCGCCGGCCGGTACGGAGACACAACCGGCCGTCGCGCCCTTGCCGTTGACGTGCAGGAAGATCCCGGCGCCCCGGCCGCGCACGGGCCGGTCGTAGTTGAAGCCGATGACCAGGGCGCGGGCGTACTGCGCGCCGTACGCGCTCAGACGCTCGGCCTCCGCCGCACGGCAGTCGGCCGGCAGGTCCTCGACCCAGCGGTTGTACGCGCGCGAGTCGTTGTCCTGGCACCACCAGGACCGGTCGGTCACCGGGCGGTAGCTGAAACGGGTCCCCGCAGGGGCGGGCCGGATGCCGAAGGCGTACGGCAGGTCGTACAGCCCCGTCGGCGTGGTCGATCCGCCCTGCACGCGCTCGGTGCCCTTGACCAGCCCGCCGGCCCCGAACCGCGCGTCCGCCGACCCCGCCGCCACCCAGCGGCTCCCGCGCCGGTCCCACCAGGTGAGGCGCCCCGTGGTCGAGCCGGTTGCTGCGGCCTCGGCAGTGATCAGCTGGCTGCCGCCGCCGGTGTCGGCCATCCGCTCGGGGAGCGGCACGGAGGTACCCGCGGGCGCGACGGGGCCGGCCGCGACCGTGGCGACGACGGCGAGCAGGACCGACCCGAGCGTGAGAAGGGTGCGCATGCTCGGACCGTACGCCGGTGACCGGGTGACGGCCTCTCAGGATCCCGCGGCTTGGTCCGTCCGGGGCGGGGAGCCGGCGCCGGCGCCGTCCGTACGCGCGGGCAGCGGCAGCGGCAGGGCGGGCAGCCCGTCCAGGCTCACGCCCACGTACTCCTTCTTCTCGCAGTACTCCGCGAACTCGTCGTCCGTCTTCCGGGCGAAGTGCGTCGCGTGCTGGGTGCGCTCCTCCCGGTACTCCATGAAGGGAACGGCGAATCCGCACGAGTCGCTGATCCGTACCGCGCCGACCAGGATGAGCGCCCGCGCGCTCGGCCCGTCCGCGTCCGCGAAGTGCCCGATGTACTCGGCCCAGCGCGGATCGTCCCGGAAGACCGGTTCCCCGCGCCCGTGCACCCGCAGGATCTTCGGCGGTCCGTCGAACGCGCACCACATCAGGGTGATGCGGCCGTTCTCGCGCAGATGGGCGATGGTCTCCGCGCCGCTGCCGCCGAAGTCGAGATAGGCGAGTGTCGACTCGTCCAGTACGACGAGGCTGCCGGAGCGGCCCTTGGGCGAGAGATTGATGTGACCGTCATCGGCGCGCGGGGCCGTTGCGGTGAAGAAGAGGGGCTGTTCCTCGATGAATGTACGAATGCGGCCGTCGATTCGTTCGTAGTGCTTTCCCATGGCATTTATTGTCGGCGCCGACAATCGCGCGCGTCGAGACCGAGGGACGGGATGGGCCGGGACGCATGACGAAGAAGAAGGCCACGCACGACGTACGCGTCCGACGGGTCTACGAGCCGCCGGCGCCGGACGACGGGACTCGGGTGCTCGTCGACCGGCTCTGGCCGCGCGGGCTCGCCAAGACCGAGGCCTCGTTCGACGACTGGCTCAAGGACGCGGCCCCCTCGGCCGAACTGCGGAAGTGGTACGGGCACGATCCGGGGAAGTTCGAGGAGTTCGCCGACCGCTACCGCGCCGAGCTGGCGGCGGCCGGATCTGCCTCGGGCGAGGCCCTGGAACGGCTCAGGGAACTGGCCGCCGACGACACCCTCACCCTGCTCACCGCCACCAAGGACCTGGACCACAGCCACCCCCTGGTGCTGGCGGCGGAGGTCACGGAGAGCACCGGGGGGATCACTCAGCGACTGCTTTGACAAAACATACGGAGGGCTGCATAGTTATACCCATCAGCGTATGCACCGTAAGGAGAAACCCGTGACCGAGCGCGTCGTACTCGCCTACTCGGGAGGCCTGGACACCTCCGTCGCCATCGGCTGGATCGCCGAGGAGACGGGCGCCGAGGTCATCGCCGTCGCCGTGGACGTCGGTCAGGGCGGGGAGGACCTCGACGTCATCCGCAAGCGCGCGCTCGCCTGCGGTGCGGTCGAGGCCGAGGTCGCGGACGCCAAGGATGAGTTCGCCGAGGAGTACTGCCTCCCGGCGATCAAGGCCAACGCGCTCTACATGGACCGCTACCCGCTGGTCTCGGCGCTCTCCCGGCCGACGATCGTCAAGCACCTCGTGGCCGCCGCCAAGAAGCACGGCGCCGACACCGTCGCCCACGGCTGCACCGGCAAGGGCAACGACCAGGTCCGTTTCGAGGCAGGCATCGTCGCCCTCGCCCCCGGGCTGAAGTGCATCGCCCCGGTCCGCGACTACGCGATGACCCGCGACAAGGCGATCGCCTTCTGCGAGGAGAAGAGCCTCCCGATCGCGACCACCAAGAAGTCCCCGTACTCCATCGACCAGAACGTCTTCGGACGGGCCGTCGAGACGGGCTTCCTGGAGGACATCTGGAACGCCCCGATCGAGGACATCTACGAGTACACCTCCAACCCGGCGGAGCCCCGCGAGGCCGACGAGGTCGTCATCTCCTTCAAGGAGGGCGTCCCGGTCGCCATCGACGGCAAGCCCGTCTCGGTCCTCCAAGCGATCCAGCAGCTCAACGAGCGGGCGGGCGGCCAGGGCATCGGCCGGATCGACATGGTCGAGGACCGGCTCGTGGGCATCAAGTCCCGTGAGGTGTACGAGGCGCCGGGCGCGATCGCGCTGATCACCGCCCACCAGGAGCTGGAGAACGTCACCGTCGAGCGCGAACTGGCCCGCTACAAGCGGCAGGTCGAGCAGCGGTGGGGCGAGATGGTCTACGACGGCCTGTGGTTCTCCCCGCTGAAGCGGGCCCTGGACGGCTTCATCAACGAGGCCAACCAGCACGTCACCGGCGACATCCGGATGACCCTGCACGGCGGCCGGGCCGTCGTCACCGGCCGGCGCTCCGAGGAGTCGCTGTACGACTTCAACCTGGCCACGTACGACTCGGGCGACACCTTCGACCAGTCCAAGGCACAGGGCTTCATCGAGCTGTTCGGTCTCTCGGCGAAGATCGCCGCGAAGCGCGACCTGGCCTGACCCGACCGAGCCCGTCCGGCGATCGACGACCGCACCCCCAAGGAGCACCCCCGCAGTGAGCAGCAACACCGGTGACGTCCGGCTCTGGGGCGGCCGTTTCGCCGACGGCCCCGCCGAGGCCCTGGCCAAGCTGTCGGCGTCCGTGCACTTCGACTGGCGCCTGGCGCCGTACGACATCGCGGGCTCCCGCGCGCACGCGCGCGTGCTCAGCAAGGCAGGCCTCCTCGACGAGGAGGAGCTGGACCGGATGCTCGCCGGGCTCGACCGGCTGGAGGCGGCCGTCGCCGACGGCTCGTTCACCGGGACCATCGCCGACGAGGACGTCCACACCGCCCTCGAACGTGGTCTCCTCGAACAGCTCGGCCCGGACCTCGGCGGCAAGCTGCGCGCCGGCCGGTCCCGAAACGACCAGGTCGCCACCCTCTTCAAGATGTATCTGCGCGACCACGCCCGGATCATCGGCGCACTGGTCGCCGAGCTCCAGGACGCGCTCGTGGGTCTCGCCGAGGCACACCCGGACGTGGCCATGCCGGGCCGTACGCATCTCCAGCACGCCCAGCCGGTGCTCTTCGCCCACCATGTGCTGGCACATGTGCAGTCCCTCTCGCGGGACGCGGAGCGGCTGCGGCAGTGGGACGAACGGACGGCGGTCTCCCCGTACGGCTCCGGCGCGCTGGCCGGGTCGTCGCTGGGGCTCGACCCGGAGGCGGTCGCGGCGGATCTCGGCTTCGAGCACGGCTCGGCCGCCAACTCCATCGACGGCACGGCCTCGCGGGACTTCGTCGCCGAGTTCGCCTTCATCACCGCGATGATCGGCGTGAATCTCTCGCGTATCGCCGAAGAGGTCATCATCTGGAACACGAAGGAGTTCTCCTTCGTCACCCTGCACGACGCGTTCTCCACCGGCTCGTCGATCATGCCGCAGAAGAAGAACCCGGACATCGCCGAGCTGGCGCGCGGCAAGTCGGGCCGGCTCATCGGCAATCTGACCGGGCTGATGGCCACGCTGAAGGCGCTGCCGCTCGCGTACAACCGCGATCTCCAGGAGGACAAGGAGCCGGTCTTCGACTCCTGCGACCAACTGGAGGTCCTGCTCCCCGCGTTCACCGGGATGATGGCGACGCTCACGGTCAACCGGGAGCGGATGGCGGAGCTGGCCCCGGCCGGGTTCTCGCTCGCCACGGACATCGCGGAGTGGCTGGTCCGGCGGGGCGTGCCGTTCCGCGTCGCGCACGAGGTCGCGGGGGAGTGCGTCAAGGTGTGCGAGGGGCAGGGGATCGAGCTCGACGAGCTGACCGACGAGCAGTTCGCCGGGATCTCGGAGCATCTGACCCCGGAGGTCCGTACGGTCCTCAATGTCTCCGGCGCGCTGGCGTCGCGGGACGGGCGCGGCGGTACGGCGCCTTCGGCGGTCGCGGTCCAGCTCGCCGAGCTGAAGACGGACCTGGCGCTCCAGCACGCGTGGGCGACGGCCAAGAAGTAGCCGGCAGAACGTCGCCGGGGGGGGGCGAGCGGGGCGCCCCCCCCCGCCCGGATAATTGATGCGATTAACAACCCGCCCTTACAGCGGGGGTTAAAGGATCGAAGGGCCCCGAACAAACCCGCGCCAACGGGCGGGCCG
>NZ_JBHXRX010000027.1:3572-112115 GCF_042714995.1 Streptomyces sp. NPDC058665 | reverse complement strand
GCCCACCCAACGACATCCTCACCGACATCCGCACCGCACGCCCCGCCCACCAACAAGCACTCCACCAACACCACACCAAGGAGACCCCACGATGAGTGACCTCTACAAGCACGGCACCGGCGACGTCCTCGTCGAACGCCGCGACGACGGTGTCCTCCTCATCACGATCAATCGGCCCGAGCGGTACAACTCGCTCACCATGCCCATGTTCGAGGAGATGAACCAGATCTGGGCCGACGTCGAGCGCGACGATCAGACCCGGGTCGTGGTTGTCACCGGAGCCGGCAAGGCATTCTGTACCGGGATGGACGTGGCGCAGCCCGATCCCACGCCCGAGCAGACGCTCGCGATGCTGGAGACGGAGCGCAAGCGGGTTGCGACGGTCCTGCGCATCGAGAAGCCGATCATCTCCGCGATCAACGGTCCCGCAGTCGGCTACGGCCTGTCGACCGCGCTCCTCGCCGACATCAGCATCGCCGCGGACGACGCGGTGCTGATTGAGGGCCACACCAAGGTCGGCGTGACGGCCGGCGACCACGCCGCACTCATCTGGCCACTGCTCGTCGGCATGGCCAAGACCAAGTACTACGTGCTCACCTCCGAGAAGCTGACCGGTGCCGAAGCCGAGCGGATCGGGCTTGTGAGTCTGTCCGTTCCCCGTGAGCAGGTACTGCCCCGTGCTCTCGAGGTCGCGTCCCAGTTGGCGCGTGGTTCCCAGCAGGCTCTCCGTTTCACCAAGCGCGCGCTCAACACCTGGCTCACCAACGCGATGCCCCAGCACGAACTGTCCTCGGCGCTCGAGATCATCGACTTCGCCAGCGCCGACTACGCCGAAGCGCGCCAGGCCTTCCGGGAAAAGCGCCCCGTGGACTTCCCCTCCGCTCGCATCGCCGGCGCCCCGGCGAACTAACCCGGAGACGAGCATGACCGCAGGTTCACACGACACAGCGCTGAGCGTTGTCCACGCGTCCGACGAAGCGGACGGCGTGGTTGTCATCACTCTGAACCACCCGCCCGCAAACGCACTCAGTGACTCGCTCGTCAGCGACCTGACGGCGAAGCTGGAGACCCTCGCCAAGGGTCCTGACGCCCCCGCGCTGGTTCTGACGGGCGCCGGCGAGCGCTTCTTCTGCGCGGGTGGCGACATGAAGGAGGCCGTCGACTTCAATGCCGCTGCGATGGCCGGGCGGATGAAGTCGTTCCACGCGCTGCTCTGCGCACTGGAGAACTATCCCCGGCCGCTGGTGTGCGCGGTTAACGGCTGGTGCGTCGGTGGCGGTATCGAAATGGCGTTGTTCGCTGACGTGGTGTACTCGTCGACTACAGCGCGTTTCGTCTTCCCCGAGATCAAGCACGGAATGCTGCCGGCCGTAAAGGGAATCGCTCAAGTGCGTGAAATCCTTGGTGACCGCGCAGCCCGGCGACTCCTGCTGGGTGGAGATCCCATCGATGCATTCGATGCGAAGGCGATAGGCATCGTCGACCAGGTGGTCGACCAGGACGACCTGCTCTCGACTGCGCTGGCGGATGCGCGCAAGGCAGCCGCGAACCCGTCTGCCGTGTTCGCGGCGCTCAAGCGGGCTCTTCACTCAGGGACTGCCAGTTGGCCGGACGAAGAACAGCTCCGCGTCACGGTTGCCGACGCGCGCACAGTCTTCCTTGACCCTGCCGCCCGAGCCTCCCGCGAGGGATACAATGGTTGATCAATTTCAAGGACTGGACCCGACTGCCTTCCGTTCGGCATTGGCCCAGTTCCCTTCGGGCGTGACGATCGTGACGACGCGAAGTGATGAAGGAACGCTGCACGGGTTCACCGCGAGTTCCTTCGCGGCCTTGTCCATCGATCCACCGCTCGTCTTGGTTTGCCTGGACCGGGGGGCGGACTGCTTTCCTGTTTTCATGGCGGCCAAGCACTTCGTCGTGAACATCGTGACGGACGCACACGCGGAATTGGCGATCAAATTCGCGACAAAGGGTGAGAATAAGTTCGCTTACGGCAACTTCGAATTCGATGAGGCAGGTCACCCACTGTTGCCCGATGCGGCGGCAGTCATCCGTTGCAAACTGGAGCAGGCCGTGCCAGGCGGAGATCACATGATCCTCATCGGTCGGGTGCACGACGCGCGGACAGGTAGCAGCAAGCCGGTGACCTGGTACAGAGGCGGCTTCCTCCCTATTGGGGAGAGTGCAGCATGAATCTCATCGGGCCCGGTCTTGTCAGCTCTGTAAGAGAGGCCATCTCATGGATCTGACCAATTTCCAACCGACCCGGACGCTACCGGGGCTGCTGCTCGATCGCGCGAGCCGAGAGCCTGACACCGTTGCGCTGCGCTACTGGCGTGATGGTGCTGCACAGACGGTCACGTGGCGGTCGTACGCGGACCAGGTACGCTCTCTGGCGCTCGGCCTCGCCGCGCAAGGTGTGAAGCACGGTGATCGCGTCGCGGTGTTGAGCAGCGCCCGCCCGGAGTGGGTGTTCGCCGCGCTGGCCGTGCAGAGTGTCGGCGGCGTCGTGATCGGCGTGTATCCGACCAACTCACCCGCCGAGATCGAGCAACTCCTCGTACACAGCGAGGCGGTCGCCTTCGTCGGGGAGACGACGACAGACCTCACCAAAGTCGCGGGGATCGCCGCACGCACACCGAAGCTGCGGCTCGTGGTCGGAATCGACGACGCTCCGCCGGTGCTGCCCCAGACGATCAAGGGGACAAGGTGGGAGACGCTGCGCGAAGAAGGAGCACGGTACGCCGACGGCCCGGATCGCCTGTCCAAGCTGGTCTCCGCGGGCTCTCCCGATGATGCCGCCGTGCTCTTCTACACGTCGGGGTCCACGGGAGCGCCGAAAGGCGTCACACACTCGCACCGCACGATTCAGCACTCGGTTCAGACCGTCATCGGCCTCTATCCACAGCTGATCAGCCGCGATCACGATGTGGTGGGCTTCCTGCCATTGGCCCACGTGGCGCCGGCGGTAGTTTCGGTTTTCACGCCGCTGCTCTCACGGCTGGTGGTCACCTACTGCGGCATCCCTGACTACGAGGATGTCCTGCGCGCGGTACGGCCGACAGTAGTGCTCTGGCCGCCGCGCTTCTACGAGAAGATCGCCGGCGAACTGATCGCACGGCCAGAAACCTGGTCGGGACTCCGCCGCTACGCCTATGACGCCGCGATGTGGGTGGGCCGCAGGCTGGCCGAACTCCGCTGGTCTCGTCGCCGACCCTCGCTGTTGCTGCGGATCGCGTACGCTGCCGCCCTTCGCGGAGTGTTCCTGCCGCTACGGGCAACCGTCGGAATGGATCGCGTCCGGATTGCCTACACCGCATCTGCCGCGATGCCTGAGAGCGTCCTCGCGATTTGGCAGATCTGGGGGCTCGACCTTCGCGAGTGTTACGGCCTCACCGAGACCGCCGGCACGCCCATCGCACACTTCAATGAGCAGTTCCCTCGGCCGGGCTTCATCGGCAAGGAGTTTTCGGACCCGCGCTTTCTGGTGAAGGTCGCGGACGATGGAGAAATGCTGCTCCGCGCGCCGCTGCTCTTCGACGGATATTGGCGCAACCCTGCGGAGACCGAGGCTGTTTTCCAGGATGACTGGTTCTGCACCGGTGACCTGATGGAGCGCACACCCCGGGGCGACATCCGGCTCATCGGCCGCAAGAAGGATGTGATCATTACCCGCGGCGGCAAAACGATCAATCCTCAGCCCATTGAAACCCGGCTGAGGGAAAGCTCGTTGATCAACGAAGCCATCGTCGTCGGCGACGCCCGCAAGTACCTCACTGTCCTGTTCGAGCCGAGCACCACTGCAGACGCCCAGTCGGCGGAAGCGCTGGCCGAACGCCTGCGAGCGGAGGTGGATCGGGTCAACGCAGACCTCGCCCGCGTAGAGCAGTTGAAGGACTTTCGCATCCTGCCGCGGCCCCTGCAGGTCGAGCACGGAGAGCGGACTGTGAACGGCAAGATGAAGCGCAATGCCGTCGTGCGCTCGTTCGCAACGCTGATCGACGAGATGTACGGCGCGAACGATGACGCGGCAATCGCGAACCACGTGCGCTCCAAGCCGAACTAGATGGCTGATTCCACGAAGATCGCGTGAAGTGAAGTCGGGCCGCAGGCGTGGGAGGAGGGCGTTCATGATCTATGTGCGAGCAAAGGATTGGACACCCTTCTGATGGCACGCTCCGTGTTGAACGACGACCGGGCGGTCGTTCCCCACGCCTGACGGTGCCTTCATCTGCGGCTGATGACGCCGGCGGTGGCCCAGGTGCCACTGCGCCTTCGGCGAGCTGCGCTGGATCCGGCGAGAGTCCTCCATCGCCGATGGATGAGCCACATTCCCGAACCCGCCGACTCAGGCCCGCTGCCGCAAGGGGCTGTTTCTGTACCGCGGGAGAGCCCAAGCCGAGGAGTACGCAGAAGGTCGATTCCGGGTCCAGACCGCAGGTTCAGTCGTGATTGCCCGTCCACCCGTGGGTGAAGCACTAGCACTAGGTGGTGCCATGCCGATTCCTGACTTGACGCTCCAGCAGCTTCGCGCAGTCCGGACCCTCGCCGCATCCGGCAGCTTCACGAAAGCAGCCGCGGCGGAGCACATCTCTCAGTCGGTCCTCAGCAGAAGGATCAAGGAAGTCGAACGTCTCCTGAGGGTGCGGCTGTTCGACCGCACCACTCGGCAGATCGACACCACGGCAGCGGGGCAGGCCTTCCTGCTCATGACGGGTGCCGTCCTCGACGATATGGACCTGCGGCTGAGCCGCTTCATGTCCTACGTGGCAGCGCAGTCCGGAACCATCGCCGTAGCCGCACTGCCGTCACTCGCGGCGGCTGTGCTGCCGGAGATGATCCGCGGCTTCATGCTGGATCACCCCGAGGTGGAGTTCGAGATCATAGATGGAGCCGCGGATGACGTTGTCGAACGCCTCGCTGGTGGAACTGTCGAACTCGGTCTGACCGCCCATGGTGACCTGCGGGACAACTTCTGCTTCGAGCCGCTGCTGCGGGAACAGTTCTTCGGCGTCGCGCACCGCGGCCACCATTGGTCGACGCAGAAGTCCATCTCGTGGTCGGACTTCAAGGGGGAGACCGTACTCGCAACGCGACCCGGAACCAGCATCCGAGCAATCACCGACGCCGCGTTCAGCGAGTACTCAATCTCAGTGAGCGAGCGCTTCAACGCATGCAGCGCAGCGACGATCCGTGGCCTGCTGCGGGCTGGGGTGGGCGTGGCGGCTCTGCCGGCTCTGGAAGTGCAGGGCTTCGGTCTGGATGATCTCGTCGCGGTACCCGTGGATTCACCGGAAGCAACCAGAGTCATCGGCGTGGCGTACCACTGTTCTCAGGACCTCTCGCCTGTCGCGGCTCGCTTCTTGGATTTCATGCACGCGGCCGAGATCGACTCTCCGCGAGGAGTCTCCCGCGTTCAGGTCGATGACACCAGCGAAGACACACTCACCAGTTCAGGGTGCAGTTCGGAACATGAGGTCTGTCTCAAGCCGTGAAGCAGATCGAGAGTCGGCTCCAGCAGCGCGATTACGAAGGGTTCCTCCGCTGATGCGTATCGTCCTCGTCGGGCCGCCGGGTGCCGGCAAGGGAACGCAGGCTGCGTTCCTCGCCAAGAACCTGTCGATCCCGCACATCTCCACGGGCGACCTGTTCCGCGCCAACATCAGCCAGCAGACGGAGCTCGGGAAGCTCGCGAAGTCCTACATGGACGGGGGCAACCTGGTGCCGGACGAGGTCACCATCGGGATGGCCAAGGACCGCATGGAAAAGCCGGACGCCGAGAACGGCTTCCTGCTGGACGGTTTTCCGCGCAATGTGTCCCAGGCCGAGGCACTGGACGAGATGCTCCAGTCCGAGAGCATGAAGCTGGACGCCGTCCTGGACCTCGAGGTCCCCAAGGAAGAGGTCGTCAAGCGGATCGCCGGGCGGCGGATCTGCCGCAAGGACTCCAGCCACGTCTTCCACGTGACGTACAGCCGGCCGAAGAAGGAGGGTGTCTGCGACGTCTGCGGCGGCGAGCTGTACCAGCGGGACGACGACTCGCGGGAGACGGTCCGCAAGCG
The DNA here is from genome assembly GCF_042714995.1 of Streptomyces sp. NPDC058665. NCBI lineage: Bacteria > Bacillati > Actinomycetota > Actinomycetes > Kitasatosporales > Streptomycetaceae > Streptomyces > Streptomyces sp. NPDC058665. The sequence continues at coordinate 106,050 of NZ_JBHXRX010000027.1, read as the reverse complement.
GCTCGACGTCTACCACACGCAGACCGAGCCGATCATCGACTACTACAAGGCGCGCGGCCTGGTGGTCACGGTCTCGGCGGTCGGCACGGTGGAGGACGTCACGACGTGCGTCATGGAGGCGCTGAAACCTGACGAAGACGGCAAGTAGGCGTTCATCCGCGCGCTATGGCGGCCCATGATCCGAGGGCTCGATCCCTTTCGCGCTGGGCAACAACGAGTGGGTAGAACGGGGCAGCTGAAGGACCCGGAGACTGGCCACTCTCCCGGGGCGACCAAACTCGGCTGCCGGCGGAAGCTGTTGGTCATGTGATCTGGCGATCCACGACGCTGTCTTGCATCGCGGTGGACGCAGACCTCTCTTCGGGCGAGACCAGGGCGGACGCGAAGGACACGTTCGTCGTCGCCGACGGCGCCCGCGCGATGCCTCTCCCCTGAGGAGAGCTGGAGAGTGATCGTTGGCTTGCTGGGCAAGCAGCGCTGTTGCCCGTTCAATGCCGCAGAGACTCGGTGAGGCGGAAGAGGAGTGTTTGAGCGCCGGACTCCACGCCTTGTGTCAGACACACCGAGACACCGAGCCGCACGCGCGGCGGCACACCGATGATCTTGGAAGTCACCCAGAATCCCTCGTCCATGTCGATGGTGGCGAGCACGCACCGTCTCCCGAAGCTCTGGGTTGTGGCCATGACGTGGCGGACGACACCGATGCCGCAACTACGCTCCCGGGCAAAGTCGGTTGAAGCGCAGACGGGACACAGCAGACGGCGGAAGGCAGGGGTCTGACACCAGCGACAGCGCTGGAAGTACAGCCCTTCCTCCCCGACTCCGCCCAGCGACACCTGCTCGAGGCGTTCCGCGTCTGGGGGCACGACGCTCGAACCGGCCTCCTGCTCAACGGGGGCGCTGTCCGTGGTTTCGATGGTTTCGATCGCTGCATAGAGCACGGCGTCTCTCCGTCCTCGGTCCCGAAACGACCCGCGACGGGGCGAGGGCTCACCGATCACGGCTGAAGCACGTCGCACCGTTGTGGTGGCGTGCACATACACAGTATGGGACTGAGTCCCGCAGGTAAAGTACTCAGTTCCGAAAATTGTGAGGGCTGGACGCGGGGACGCCTGCGCGCGCAATGGTCATGCCCCACAGCCTGTGTCTGGTAGCCGATACCCGCAGCGCGGCATTCAGTCCCATCAAGGTGACGAGTGGCGGCTGCGTGGCAGGACAGGGAAGGATGAGCGCTCATGAGCAAGCCACCTGCACGGATCCGACTGGCAGACGCCGCGTTCGCGCTCTTCGACGAGCGCGGATACGAGCAGACGACCGTCGACGACATCGCCGAGCGAGCGGGCCTCGGACGCACGACGTTCTTCCGGAACTACCGCTCCAAGGAAGACGTCATCTTCCCGGACCACGACCGGCTCCTGGAGCTGATCAGAGAGCGGCTGGCGACCTCCAGCAACAACACCGCTCTGGTCGCCGTCTCGGACGCGGTCCGGCTCGTCCTGCTGCACTACGTGGACGAGGGTGACCTGGCGAGGCAGCGATACGCCCTCACGAGCAAGGTGGCCACCCTGCGGGACCGGGAGATCGCCAGTGTGGCCCGCTATCAGCGACTGTTCCGTGAGTTCATCGCGGAGTGGATGGGTGGCCCGACAGAATCGGCGTCGCTACGGGCCGAACTCATGGCCGCCGCGGTGGTCGCCGCCCACAACCACGTGCTGCGTCGATGGCTGCGGGGCGAGTCGTCCGACCCGGTCGCGGAAGTGGACGAGGCGATGCGCGAGGTGCTCGCTCTCTTTCCGGCACCCGGCTCCTCACCGGAGCGCGGCGGTGGCACCACTGTTGTCGCGTTCAGAACCGGGCAGGACATCGACAGCCTGCTTCCCTCGTTGCGGCGTCTTGTGAAGGACGGTGGCGGTCTCTGAGGCCGGCGCATCTTGATCGAGTGATGCCGCGCACAGCGGAGACAGGAGCGCGTCTTCGCGTGTTAGCTTCCGGCCGTGGCTTCCCCGGTCCCGCACACCTTCCCGTCCCGCAGCGAACCCGCCGGAACCAGTCCAGGAGGCTGCCCGGCGGCGCTCGGCACCCGTGCTCCGCTCGACCTGCTCGATCTGTTCGGCGACGGTTTCGTCCGTGACCCGTACCCCTGGCTGGGTCGGCTGCAGGCCGAGGCTCCTGTGCACTACGACTCCGGCACCGGGTTGTGGCTGGTCAGTCGCTACGACGATGTGCGCCGGGTGTTGCTCGCCCCGTCCGTGTTCCGCCCCGACAACGCTCTGCACGCCGTCGCCCCGCTGTCGGTCGGGGCGTTGAGGATTCTCGCCCGGGCCAACTTCACGCTCCCGTCCGCGCTCGCCAACAACGGCACTGCCAGCCACCCCGGACTGCGCCGCGTGGTGACCCGGTTCTTCAACGCCGAGCGTGTCGCCGCAGCCGTCCCGGTCATCCAGCGCGTCGCCGAGGATCTGCTCGACACCGTGTGTTCGGAGATCGACGCCACTGGTCGCTGCGAGCTGTTCAGCTCTTTCGCGCAAGTGCTGCCGTGCCGGGTACTGATGGAGCTCCTCGGCATCGAGGGAGTCGCTCCGGCCACCTTGATTCGCTGGAGTGATGCCTCGCTGGAGCTGTTCTGGGGCAGGCCCAGCCCGGACAGGCAACTCGAACTGGCCGAGCTCGTCGGCGAGTTCCACCAGTGGCTGACCCGCACAGTGCGCGGTGCCGCCCCGTCCACCTCGTTCATCGGCGCGTTGGCTCCCCATCGTCTGCCCGACGGCGAGCCGCTGGACGTCGGGACAGCGGTGGCCGCCTGCTTCTTCGTATTCATTGCCGGACAGTCCACTACCGGGCAACTCATCGCCACGGCACTGCGCCGGGCTCTCATTGAGCCGGGGCTCTGGCAGCATCTGCCGCGCCGTACAGGTCTGGCCGAGGCATGGGTGGAGGAGATGCTACGCCGCGAGCCACCGGTCACTACTTGGCGCCGGGTCACCGTTCGCTCCACCGAACTGGGCGGGGTGCACATCCCTGCCGACGCGCAGTTGCTGCTGATGTTGTTGGGCAGTGGATCCGACCCGGAGATCTTCCCTCACCCGGAGCGGATGCGTCTGGATCGGGCGAATGTCCGTCATCATCTCGCCTTCGGCGTCGGTCGTCATCGTTGCCCGGGCGCGTCCCTGGCGCGCACAGAGGCAGCGGTGGCATTGCGAGTAGCGGCCGGTCGTCTGCCCGGAGTACGGCTGGAGGAGGGTGTAACCGAGCCTCCGATGCTGGGCCTGCTTTCGTTTCGGGCCCCCCTCGACGTCACCGTCAGTCGATGAGCCGACGGCAGCCTGCCCTCTGACCGGCCGCGCAACCATGGGATGAGACTCAGTGCCGACGTCGCCGGCGAGCCGCATTCGCTGACGCTCCGGCCGTCTGCCGCGCTGCGCCACTTCCCGTCGCAGGACTCCGGCAAGGTGAGACGTCTGACGCCGCACCCTCAAAGAGGGAACCGAGTTCCCTCACGATTGGTTCTGAGTGTCATCCGTATGAGGGGTGCGGCGAGGCCAGACTTCTTCGAGTTGCTGCACTAAGCGCCACATGGGGGCGTCGGCGCGGGCCACGACGACGACAGATTCCGCGCCGCTGCTCCAGGTGCGGTGCACCAGGTCAAGGGCGCTGTCCACGACCACAGTGGCATCGCCGGTGCCTCCGGAGCGGAGCCAGGCACGCAGTCCGTAGTTGTGGGCCGCTACAACCGCTGCGGCTGCCGTGCAGGCGCGGGCACCGCCGTCCGGCAATGTCGCGAAGCGGCGCTCCAGATACGAGGCCAGAGCCCGCTCGTACTGCCAGACGACCGAGATCTCGTGGTTCTTGAGAGCGGGCACACTGCGGGTCAGGGCGTAGCGCCGCACGGAGAAGTCCGGGTTGGCGGCATACATACGGAGGACCAGCCGGGCTGCCCCGCATGCCCGGGCTATGGAGTCGGGGTCGACAGAGCCCTGGTTCAGGTAGTCGACCATCCCGGCGAGCGCTCGCGCGCTGCTGGGGTCGGCCGATCTGATCGCTCACAACAAGAACGTATACCCCCTTCCACATGATGGCACTCAGCGCACATAACGAGGGTACTGAGTACCAACAGAGCGAGGTGTCCTGTGCTCGGCTTCGACCTGAGGAGCACGCCATGCTCCATGCCGGGGCCCGCGAGGCTGTCGGCGGAATCTCCGCACCGTCGCACTTCACCCGCTTCAGGCCCAGCTCAGCCGGTGCCGGACCCACGGCGTCCCCGTCATGAGGCACCCCTCTGAGCACCGGGCCCCACGGCACGGCAGAACGAGCCAGTGAGCAGAGCCACGCACTCTGACGGTCCTCTTCCCAGCGCCGCACACCACTCCTCCCTCTCCGCGTCACACATTGCGGAACGCCGCACCAACTCCGGACCACCGAGGAGGCAATGGCTGACTTCGACCTGTACCGCCCGTCCGAGGAGCACGACATGCTCCGTGACGCCATCCGTTCGCTGGCCGAGGCGAAGATCGCGCCGTACGCCGCCGCCGTGGATGAGGAGGCCCGCTTTCCGCGGGAGGCGCTGGACGCGCTGGTGGCCAACGACCTGCACGCCGTCCACGTGCCCGAGGAGTTCGGCGGCGCGGGCGCGGACGCCCTTGCCACGGTGATCGTCATCGAGGAGGTCTCCCGCGTCTGCGCGAGCTCCTCCCTCATCCCCGCGGTGAACAAGCTGGGCTCGCTCCCGGTGATCCTCTCCGGCTCCGAGGACCTGAAGAAGCGGTACATGACCCCGCTCGCCAAGGGCGACGGCATGTTCTCCTACTGCCTCTCCGAGCCCGACGCCGGCTCCGACGCGGCCGGCATGAAGACGAAGGCCGTCCGCGACGGCGACCACTACATCCTGAACGGCGTGAAGCGCTGGATCACCAACGCCGGCGAGTCCGAGTACTACACGGTGATGGCGGTCACCGACCCCGCCAAGCGCTCCAAGGGCATCTCCGCCTTCGTGGTCGAGAAGTCCGACGAGGGCGTCTCCTTCGGCGCCCCCGAGAAGAAGCTCGGCATCAAGGGCTCCCCGACCCGCGAGGTCTACCTGGACAACGTCCGCATCCCGGCGGACCGCATGATCGGCGAGGAGGACACCGGCTTCGCCACCGCGATGAAGACGCTGGACCACACCCGCATCACCATCGCCGCCCAGGCCCTCGGCATCGCCCAGGGCGCCCTCGACTACGCCAAGGGCTACGTCCGGGAGCGCAAGCAGTTCGGCAAGGCGATCGGCGACTTCCAGGGCATCCAGTTCATGCTCGCCGACATGGCCATGAAGATCTCGGCCGCCCGCGCCCTGACCTACCAGGCCGCCGCCGCCTCCGAGCGCGGTGACACCGACCTGACCTACCTGGGCGCCGCCGCCAAGTGCTTCGCCTCGGACGCGGCGATGGAGGTCACCACGGACGCCGTCCAGCTCCTCGGCGGTTACGGCTACACCCGTGACTACCCCGTCGAGCGCATGATGCGCGACGCCAAGATCACGCAGATCTACGAGGGCACCAACCAGGTCCAGCGCATCGTCATGGCGCGCAACCTGCCCGTCGTCTGAGGAGGCGGATCTGATGATCAAGGAGATGCGTCTGATGACGGAGACCGCCGTGGAGAACGAGCAGGGCGAACAGGTGGTTCAGGCACAGTCGAGTGCGGTGTCGGACGAGCAGCTCGTTGCGGTGCTGGTTGACCGTGCCCGCAACGAGGGGCTGCAACTGACCGGCGAGGGCGGGCTGTTGCAACAGCTCACCAAGCGGGTGCTCGAGTCCGCCCTTGAGGGCGGGATCACCGACCACGTCGGCTATGAGAAGCCCGATCCGGCCGGGAAGAACAACGGCAACAGCCGCAACGGGACCCGGGCGAAGACCGTGCTGACCGATGTCGGCCCGGTAGAGGTAAGGGTGCCACGCGATACCGGCGGCAGCTTCGAGCCGCAGATCGTCAAGAAGCGGCAGCGGCGTCTGACCGGTGTCGACGAGATGGTGCTCTCCTTGTCCGCGTCTACCCCGTTCTGTTCGTGGACGCCATCAATGTCAAGATCAGAGATGGGAAGGTCGCGAACCGCCCGATATATGTGGTGATGGCGGTGACCGTGGACGGCACTCGGGACATCCTCGGCATCTGGGTCGACGACGGCGGCGATGGCGCCGAGTACTGGCTGCATGTGTTCACCGAGCTGAAGAACCGCGGCCTGGACGACGTGCTGATGCTGGTCTGTGAGGGGCTCAAGGGCCTGCCCGAGGCCGTGGAGACCGTCTGGCCCCGCACGATTGTCCAGACGTGCGTGGTTCACCTGCTGCGCAACTCGTTCCGTTACGCGGCCCGCCAGGACTGGGACAAGGTCACCAAGGCGCCCAAGCCCGTCTACACCGCCCCCGGCGAGGACGCGGCGACGGAGCCGGTTCCTGGAGTTCCAGGAAGCCTGGGGCCGGAAGTATCCGGCGATCATCAAGCTGTGGGAGAACGCCTGGGCCGAGTTCGTCCCCTTCCTCTCCTTCGACGTCGAGATCCGCAAGGTCATCTGCAGCACGAACGCGATCGAGAGCGTCAACGCCCGCATCCTCAGGGCCGTCCGCGCCCGCGGTCACTTCCCCAACGAGGCCGCCGCGTTGAAGTGCATCTACATGGCCCTGATGAGCCTGGACCCGACCGGCAAGGGCCGCAAGAGGTGGACCATGCGCTGGAAGGCGCCCCTGAACGCCTTCCAGATCGCCTTCGAAGGCCGCCTGACCACGAAGAACAACTGACACCTCAACAACCAAGATCAGCCGTTAAGTTGACACACCCCGCGGCTGGCGTTGTGATAGGCGAAGCTGATGGTGTCGAAGCCGATCCAGGAGAAGATTCCCTTGGAGAGCCGGTTGGCCTCGGGCAGAGCGAGGACCGCATCCACGGCCGTACGTGACAGAAGTCTGAAGTCCCCTTCACCATCGATGACTTCGACGTCCATACACCGGCCCATGGCCCGGTAGTACGCGGAACTGAGTGCGCTGCGCACCGCTCCCTCGCCCGAACGGTCGCGGCGGGCCACGACCTGGTCGTAGCCGTGCTGCCGAAGCCGCAGCATGTGGGGAACGACATCGGAAGGAACAACACGGTCTACCGCCTCTTCCCGACCCAGCGCACGATGCTCGAGGCCGTCCTGGAGGACTCGGTACGCGACCTCGGTGCCGCGGCGACCGAGGCGGAGCACCGCCCGGCCCCCGCCCTGACCGGCGAGAACCTGCTGAAACTCCTGTGCGGACTGGTCCACGCCAGCGGTGCTGGCAGCCCTGCTGACCGCGGCCGTCGCGGGCGCCGGTGCCGACCGGAGGCGCCGTGAACAGGCCCTGCTGCGCACCCGCGGACTCCGCCCGCGCCAGGTGGCCGCTCTGGCGGGCGCCGAGGCGGCCGTCATCGGGGCGACGGGCGGGCTGCTGGGCCTCGGGGTCGCGGCCGTGGCGGGCCGGATCGCCTTCGGCACCGCCTCGTTCGGGGCGAGAGGCACCTCGGCCGGCGGCTGGTTCGCACTCTCCCTGGTCCTCGGACTGCTGGTCGCCGGGGTCGCCGTCCTCGTGCCCGCGCTGCGTGACCTGCGCGGCGGTACGGTCGCGGCTGCCCGCCGGGTCGTCGGCCGGGCACGCTCCCCGTGGTGGATGCGGTACGGCGTCGACCTGATTCTGCTCGCCGTATCGCTCCTCGTGTTCCGGGCGTCCAGCGGCAACCAGTACGCGCTGGTCCTCGCACCGGAGGGGGTGCCGAGCATCTCGGTGTCGTACTGGGCCTTCCTCGGCCCCGCCCTGCTCTGGTTCGGCTCCGCCCTGCTGCTCTACCGGCTGGCCATCCTGCTACTCGCCCACGGACGGCGGTTCGTGGCCCGGCTGACGCGTCCGCTGACCGGCACCCTCGCCGGGACGACAGCGGCGAGCATGTCCCGGCGGCGGCGCCCGCTGGCCCGCGCCGTGGTGCTCCTCGCACTGGCCATCGCCTTCGCCGCGTCCACCGCGACACTCAACTCCACCTACAAGCAGCAGGCCGAGGTCGACGCGCGACTCACCAACGGCGCCGACGTCACGGTCACCGAATCACCCGGCGTCAGCGTCGGCCCGGACGCGGGTAAGGCCCTCAAAACGGCGGGCGTACGCCACGTGGAACCTCTCCAGCACCGGTTCGCGTACGTCGGCGCCGACCTCCAGGACCTGTACGGAGTCCAGCCGGCGAGCATCGCGTCGGCGACCTCTCTGCAGGACGCGTACTTCGTCGGCGGCACCGCCAAGAGCCTCATGCACAAGCTCACCACCCGCCCCGACTCGATCCTGGTCAGCCAGGAAACCGTCAAGGACTTCCAGCTCAGCCCCGGCGACACCCTGAATCTGCGGCTCCAGGACAGCCGTACGAAGTCGCTGCACACCGTCCCCTTCCACTACGCGGGCGTCGTCAAGGAGTTCCCCACCGCCCCCAAGGACAGCTTCTTCGTCACGAACGCCTCGTACGTCGCCAAGGCCACCGGCAGCGACGCGATCGGCGCCTTCCTCCTCGACACCTCAGGCACCGGCCAGAAGAGCGTCGCCGCCGAACTGCGCCACCGGCTGGGCACGAGCGCGAACGTCACCGACATCACGCACACCCGCGCCACCGTCGGCTCCAGCCTCACCTCGGTCGACCTGGCCGGGCTCACCCGTATCGAACTCGGATTCGCGGTGCTGCTCGCCGCCGCGTCCGGAGGCATCGTCCTCGCACTCGGGCTGGCGGAACGGCGCCGCACGTTCGCCCTGACCACCGTCCTCGGCGCCACGAAACGCCAACTGCGCGGACTTGTCCTGAGCGAGGCGGTGGTCACAACCGTCGGGGGCCTGGCAGGCGGAGCACTCATCGGCTGGGCCCTGTCCCAGATGCTGGTGAAGGTCCTGACCGGCATCTTCGACCCACCACCAGCGACCATCGCCGTCCCCTGGGGCTATCTCGCGCTCACCACGGGCGCCGCGGTCGTGGCGATCGGCGGCTCGGCACTGAACGCCGCCCGCCGCTCGTCCCGGCCGCCCGTGGAAGAACTCCGGGATCTATGAGGGGCCAGGATCGGTACCGGGCCCACGCGGGCGGGCCGCGCCTATGCTTCGGGGTATGAGCCCGCCCGCACTCCAGGAAGGGCCCCGGGTCCTGGTCGTCGAGGACGACGACACGATCGGACGCCATCTGGACGCCGGACTGCGCGGTCACGGTTACGGCACCACCTGGTGCCGGACCGGACTGAGCGCGATGGCCGAGATCCGGGCGCACGCCTACTCCATCGTGCTGCTGGACCTGGGGCTCCCCGACACCGACGGCGTCGACGTCGCCCGCGCCCTCCGGGCGGACTTCCCCGACGTGCTGATCGTCATCCTCACCGCCCGCAGCGACGAAATCGACGTGATCGCCGGCCTCGATGCCGGCGCTGACGACTACCTCGTCAAACCCTTCACGCTGACGGTCCTGCTGGCACGGCCGCGCGCGCATCTGCGCCGCAGACCGCCGGCGTCCGGCCGACAGGAGGGACCGATCCGGCTCGGCGACCTGACCGTGGACACCACCGCCCGGCGCTGTCTGCTCGCCGGGCGGGAAATCGCGCTGCGCCCCAAGGAGTTCGAACTCCTCGCCGTCCTCGCCCGCCACGCGGGCGCCGCGGTGTCACGCGAAGCTCTCATGGCCCAGGTCTGGGACGAGAACTGGTTCGGCCCCACGAAAACACTCGACGTCACCCTGGCCTCCCTGCGCCGCCGCCTCCACCAAGCGGCGGCCGACGCGCCCGACGCCACGCGCCTGCCGACGATCACCACTCTGCGCGGGCACGGCTACCGGCTCGACCCGGCCGAGACGGGGCCGACGACGGAGCACGACCCGGGCAGCTGATCCCGAAATGACCGTACCGGCCGCCGCACGGCCAACACGACAGTTGGTCGTGTGGCCAACGCGTGGCCAACAGCGGCCAGGAACAGGCAGAAACACCCAGATGGAGTCCGATCCAGGTGCTGAGCGAGAACCTCCCCCCGGACGACGAACTGCCTGTTCAGAGACCCTTCGTGCCTCAGTCAAGCCAGGGGTGGCGGCCCCGGCCGCGCACGAGGCGCAGGTGGTTCGGGCGGAGATCCGAGCGCGATGACTTCCTCCCGCCGGTCCGACCGCCTTCACGCTGCAACGAAACTGCTGGGAAGGGTCCACCCCAGGCGGGGGTGATCGACCAGTTCCAGGAGAGCGGGTTCCTGATCGAACTGATCCACTACTCACCTTCGATGTCGGCGTCGGCAATGCCCCTCGTCTCCGGCGAACAGCACAAGGAGACCATGCTGTCGTTCCGGAACTGCGTGCCCTCAGTCGTGCTGACGCGCGATCGAAGCTCAGGCCGGGTCGTGGTCGACGAGGACGGAAAGCCTGTGGTCTCCTACGCGGTCGACGACCCGGCGGACCTGGAGACGATTCGGCGGGGACTGGAGACGAGCGTCCGGCTGCATGTGGCTGCCGGCGCCCGGCGCGTGATCGCGGTGGCAGAGGGAGCGCCGACGTGGCAGGAGGGCGAAGACCTCGACGCCTACCTCCGGGCGTTGAGTGATCTTTCGGTCGGCGCCGGTGGTTGGACGATCGTGGCAGCACATCAGATGGGTACTTGTCGGATGGGCACCGACCCCACTGTCTCGGTCGCCGACACCTGGGGACAGCTGCACGACACCAAGGGCGTCTGGATCGGAGACAGTTCCGCCCTCCCCACTGCCCTGGGGGTCAACCCGATGATCACCATCATGGCCCTCGCCCGCCGTACCGCCCGATCCATCATCGACGACGAGCCGGCATGGACATGCGCCGAAACAACGCCCCAAGTTCCGCCGACACACCATCAGTGAGCCATTTCCAATCCGACCTGGCTGCCGCGGGTCGGACAGCTTGACAGAACGACAAAGCTCCTGGCAGTCGATGTCACGGCCAGGATCCATCGCACTGCCAGGAGCACGGTGTGCTGGTCCCCCCCTTCAACCCACATCGACGCGAGGTCGCAAAGGGCTCCGGTGACAGATTTCAATTCGCCCCCGGAGCCGGGCCGGTGTCCGGGAGGACGCCATGCAAGCCGACCGCGAGTGCTGTCAGGAGCAGCTTCAGCCGTGGGGCGAAATCAAATGCGACGTGGCCCCATTCGGGCACTTGCTCGTAGAGCGCGGCGAGGGTGGGCGTGGGGTGGGACACCTGCCACCCGTTCGAGGCCAGCGCGAGGGTCGCCGCGAGGAGTCCGCGCAGCTGGTCCGGGGTCATCGAGCTCACGAGGCCGAGGTGGTCGACGATCGCGTCGTACGCGGCGAACGACGCGGTCTTGTACTGGCGTGCTCGTTCCATGTCGACGTCGCCCTCGAGCGTCAACGTGACGTGGGTGAGGAGGTCGCAGAACACCGGCAGCGTGGTGATCGTGTCCGTGACGACGCCGGCGACGTCCTCTGGTCCGAGGCCGGCTCGCTGGGCCACCGCCGCGGAGATCGCAGCCCGCCACTGGCTCCAGCCGCGCTCTGCGAGCTCGAGCAACAGCTCTTCTCTGCTCGAGTAGTACCGGCGCACGCCGGTGCGGTGCAGGCCTGCGCGCTCGGTGACTGCCTGCACAGTGATGAATCGGACGCCGCCGAGCTCCGTCGCCAGTGCCTCCGCTGCGCGCAGCAGATCCTCCGACCGTTGCGCTTTGTCCTGCGCGGATCGTGCTCGCTCCTTCATATGACCACTATAACGCGCACCATGATGCGCTAAACGGCCGATCGTGCTCGTTCCAATAACACATCACGAGGTGCGTTAAATCGATGGGGAACAGCCATCCACTGGAGAGGAAAGATCCATGCAGGCAGTACAGGCCACGCAGTTCGGCGACCCGGCCGCACTTGAGCTCGTCACTGGCCTCCCGGACCCGACCCCGGGCCCTGGAGAGATCGCGATCGACGTCTCGCACTCCGCGGTCGGCCTGATCGACGTGCTCTTCAGACAGGGCCGGTACAAGGACCAATCCGGCATGCCACAGCCACCGTTCGTACCCGGCCTTGAAGTTGCCGGTACGGTCCGCGCGCTCGGCGATGGCGTGGCCGGGCCGGCCGTCGGGGAGCAGGTGGTCGCTCTGTCCGGAGGCACCGGCACCGGTGAGTACGCCTCCGTCTACATTGCCAAGGCTCCGCTGACCGTCTCGATCGAGGGGCGCGGCATCGACCCCGCCCTCGCCGTATCGGTGATTCCGAACGCCGCGATGGCGCACGTGGCTCTGACACGGGTCGCGCATCTCGTCGACGGTGAGAGGGTCCTCGTGCACGGCGCTCTCGGCGGCCTGTCCGCCGGTTTCCCGGGCGTCGCGAAGCAGCTCGGCGCGTCCCGCGTCGTCGGCACGGTTCGGCCGGGCAAACTCGCCGCCGCCGCGGCGACGAAGCTTCCCTACGACCGGATCGTGGACTCCACAGACCTGCACAGCGCGCTCGGTGACGAGAAGTTCGACGTGGTGATCGACCCCGTCGGCGGAACGCTCCGCACCCAGAGCCTCGACGTGATGTTCCCGGGCAGCCGTCTCATCGCCGCGGGCAACGCGTCCGACGACTGGGGCCACCAAGTGGACACCAACCAGCTCTGGTTCCGCAGTGTCACCGTCAGCGGCTTCAACGCGGGCGCGTTCCTGCCGGCCCATCCACAGGTCGTTCCCGCCGCTCTCGCCGCGGCCGTCGAGGCGACCGCGGCCGGCCTCGCGAACACCGACGTCAAAGTTCTGCCGTTCAGTCAGGCCGTCACCGCCCACCAGCGCATGGAAAGCCGCGACCTCGACGGCCGCATCGCGCTCACCCCGGAGGCATGACCATGACCGCGATGGGACGCCTCGCGGAGCGCATGGCTCCGCTCCCGCCCGCCACCTCACGCCGGGTCCACGTCGAACGCGGCCTGAAGATACCCATGGATGACGGTGCCACGCTCGTCGCCGACCGCTGGACCCCGCGCGACACCGGCGGACGATCGCTCCCCGAGGTACCGGTCGTCGTCGTCCGCACCGCCTACGGGCGCGGCGGCCCCCTCGGATGGCTATACGGCCCCGTCCTCGCTGAACGCGGACTGCAAGTACTGATGGTCAGCACCCGCGGCACGTTCGGATCCGACGGCGAGTTCCTGGCCATGCGCAACGAACGCGCCGACGGCCTCGCGACACTCCGGTGGCTCGCCGACCAGTCCTGGTCGAGTGGCCGGGTGATCCTCGCCGGATCCAGCTACTTCGGCTACACCCAGTGGGCCATCGCCGACGCCGCCCCTCCCGAGGTCAAGGCCATGGTCCCGCACATCACCTCCTCCCGGCTCGCTCTCAGCCTCACACGGCCCGGCCGCGTCGACCTCGAGACAATCACGAACTTCTCCTGGAACACCGCACCGCAGTCCCACAACGGCTCGTCTCTGCCCGCCGCACAGGAACAGCGCGGCTACCTGCTCCGGTCGATGGTCGGCGCGGACCAGCGCCGCATCGCCAACGCCATGAACACCTTGCCGATCACGGACGTCGACCAGGCGATGCTCGGCCGGACGTCGCAGTTCTTCCAACAGATCGTGAACCACGACCAGAGCAGCGCGTACTGGGAGGACTTGGACCGCAGCGGCACCGTCCCGGACGTCACCGTGCCGGTCAGCTCTGTCACCGGCTGGCACGACATCTTCCTTGCTGACCAGCTCCGGGACTTCACCGCTCTCGTCGACGCCGGCCGTGAGCCCCGGCTGACCGTCGGACCGTGGTGGCACGCCGACCCTCGCGGCATGGGCGCGTCCGTCACCGAGGTCGCCGAGTGGGCCTCCGCTGTCGCCGGCGGGCAAGAGCCCCCGCACCGGGCTCCGGTGCGGCTGTACGTGATGGGCGCGGACGAGTGGCGCGACTTCGAAGCGTGGCCGCCCGCCGGGTACGAACCCCAGCGGCTGTACCTCCGCGCCGACGGCACCCTCACCGCCGCAGCGGGATCCACAGAACCGCCCTCGACGTTCACCTACGACCCCAACGACCCCACGCCCTCCCTGGGCGGAGCGAAACTCACCCCCGCGGGAGCAGGTCCCGTCGACAACAGGAAGCTGGAAGAGCGCCCCGACGTGCTCACCTTCACCAGCGCACCGCTCACCGACGACCTTGAGGTGATCGGTGAGGTCACCACGGACATCTGGGTGCGCGCGGACCGTCCCAGCGTCGATGTATTCGTGCGACTGTGCGACGTCGATCCGAACGGCAAGTCGCTCAACGTGTGCGATGACCTCGTTCACGTCGACGTCGGCGACGACACCACCTGCGCGACGGTGCGGCTCTCACCGACGGCGTACCGCTTCAAGAAAGGACACCAACTCCGCGTTCAGGTCTCCGCCGGAGCCTTTCCCCGATTCGCCCGCAATCTCGGTGGCGGTGAACCCGTCGAGAGCGCAACAGCGGTGCACAAGACGAACATCGAGGTCTTCCATGACGAAGCGCACTCATCCGCGGTAGGCATCCCGGCACGATGAACAGCTGTTGCCGCACCGGCGTCGCAAACTTGCCCGTCCTCGTACGCAGGAACCAACACCCCAGGGAACGTGACATCGATGAACCATTGGACACCCGAGAACATCCCCGACCGGACTGGCCGGACCGCACTCATCACGGGCGGCAGCCCCCGAAGCCCAGGCCGACACGTTAGTCATGGACCGTGCGGACCTGTCCTCCGACCGCCAACCACCTCGGTCACTTGGTAGTCGACCGAGGAAACGGTCGACTCCGACTTGGCCACATTCCGCGATGTGCCCGTACTGGACGGTCAGCCCTGGAACTTGGTCATGTCGATGACGAACCGGTAGCGGACTTGCGACCGGTTGAGGCGTTCGAAAGCGTCGTTGATGTCGTGCATGTCGATGGTTTCCATCTGAGCCTTGATCTGGTGGTCGCCGCAGAAGTCGAGCATTTCCTGGGTCTCGGGCATGCCGCCGGTGGAAGAGGCGGCGTAGGAGCGGCGGGCGGGGATGAGGGCCCAG
Source organism: Streptomyces sp. NPDC058665 (assembly GCF_042714995.1). Lineage (NCBI taxonomy): Bacteria > Bacillati > Actinomycetota > Actinomycetes > Kitasatosporales > Streptomycetaceae > Streptomyces > Streptomyces sp. NPDC058665. The sequence goes on along the minus strand of NZ_JBHXRX010000027.1, from coordinate 91,047 downwards.
TTGTTCATCGCGATGTCGTCGTCGGGGGCGCCGACGTTGACCAGGGTGCCGTCCAGCTTCAGGAGGTTGAGGTACTGGTCGAAGTGGAGGGCACCGGAGATCGTGCACAGGATGAGGTCGAACGTGCCGGCCAGCCGCGTGAACGTCTCGGGGTCCTCGGTGGCGTAGTAGTGGTCGGCTCCCAGCGCCAGGCCGTCGTCCTTCTTGCCGAGCGTGCGGGAGAGGACGGTGACTTCGGCGCCCATGGCGTGGGCGATCTGGATGGCGATGTGCCCGAGGCCGCCCATGCCGAGGACCGCGACCTTCTTGCCGGGGCCGGCGTTCCAGTGTGCGAGGGGCGAGTAGGTGGTGATGCCGGCGCAGAGCAGGGGTGCGGCCGCGTCGAGGGGCAGGCTGTCGGGGATGCGGAGCGACGGCGGCAACGGGGCTGCCGGCTCCCGGAGTTCATCAGGAACCAGACGTTTCGACAGATCAGCACCCACGACCGGCATCGTGCCGCCCGAACATCACGTCACGTGCGACAACCTCTGGGCATTGATTGGTCCGGCCGTCCTGGCGGCCTGTTCGATCTTCGCACGGTAGGCCACACGGGCTTCCTCGTCGATCCGCGTCTCGTGTTCGGCGCGCAACCCGGTCCGGCCGTCGAGGCCCTCGCGCAGGATGTCGGCGTGCCCGGCATGCCGGATGGACTCGCCGAGGACATGGACCATGACGGCGAACAGGTTCGTGTCGGCATGAGGCTCCGGCCACCACGGCGCGTGGCCGGGGGCGTCGAGGGGAAGCTCGTTGATCGTCGCGTCCGAGTGTTCCCACGTGCGCCGGTAGAACCCGATGATCTGATCGCGGGTCTCGTCCTCGGTCGCCCACAGATCGCTGCCGTCGGAGTCCTGCCACCGGGGCAGCGGTTCCGGGGAAGGGCGGTCGAAGACCTCGCCGAAGTACCTGGCCTCGACGCTGGCCACGTGTTTGACCAGGCCGAGGAGGTTGGTCCCGGTCGCTGTCAAAGGCCGGCGGGCGTCGTATTCGGACAAGCCGTCGAGTTTCCAGAGCAGCGCCTTGCGGTCCCGCCGCAGTCTCCCGTGCAGGTTGTCCTTCGCGAATTCATCGATCATGCGGCATGAGCCTGCCACGGGCTGCTCATGGTCTCAAGATCGGCCTCGGATGAAAGGTGGGGGCTGCGGCGTATCGGGGCATTCCGCGGGTCTCGCACGAGCAGGGCCCGGCCGAGCGGGAGTCCGGGGGGCGTCCCGCCGGTCAGCCGACGACCGTCTCCCGGGTGCTGAACCGTCGGCGCGCCCGGCACCAGCGGCCGCCAGGCCGAAGCGGCGGTCTTCTCGATCGATGTCCTGCCAGGCAGTATCAGTTGCATGCCCGATTTCACGGAGATGCCAGGACAGGGCGGTACGGGGCCGGTGGTGACGGTGGGCACCGATTCCGTCCCGGCGCCGGAGCGGTTCGGTTGGTGGTCCGAAATGGTCGGCAACGAAATCATGCCCGTGGCGGTACGCAGCGCGCACACGGCCGTCTTCCGGGGCCGGGCGGAAGCCGTCGTGCTGCCGCACAGTCAGGTGACGACCTTCGATTTCTCCCCGATGACTGCCCGCCGCTCGCCGGTCCACATCCGCCGCCACGACCCCGAGAACTACTATCTGCTCCTGGTCCGGGACAGCTCGGTCCGGCTGGAGCAGGCGCGCGGCGTCGCCTGCCTCCAAGCCGGCAACATGGCCCTCTTCTCCACCTCACATCCGCTGGCCTGCGAGTTCCTCGACCACGGCCGCCAGACCCGCCTGACCCTGATGCGGCTGCCGCGCCCCGTCCCGCCGCTGGCCGACGGCCGGGCCGACCAGCTGCTGGCCGAGCCGCTGCCGCCCCTGGCCGGGTCGGCGGCCCTGCTCGGCCTGTACCTGGCACAGCTGCCGCAGGCCGCCCGCACCTGCGACCCGGCGGAGTTGGCCCGGCTCGGCGCCATCGGGGTGGACCTGGCCGCCACCCTGGTGGCGGCCAGGCTCGGAGCCCAGGACACCCTGCCCGCCGAGACACGCAACGCGGTTCTGCTGGCCCGGATCAACGCCTTCATCGACCACCAGCTGGGCGACCCCGAGTTGAACCCTGCGGCCATCGCCGCCCACCACAACGTCTCCGTACGCACCCTCCACCTGCTGTTCCGAAGCGAACCGGAAACCGTCAGCGCCTCGATACGTCGGCGGCGCCTGGAACGCTGCCATGCCGACCTCACCGACCCCCGGCTGCGGCGGCGGTCGATCAGCGCCGTCGCCGCCCGGTGGGGGATCCTGCGCCCGGCGGATTTCAGTCGGGCGTTCCGCGCCGCGTACGGCGTGACGCCCAGAGAGCTCCGGCAGGCGGCGCTGCGCGGTCTGCCGGATGCGAACGGGCTGCGCTGAGCGACAAGTAGGGCCGCACGCATCGCCAACTCGCAGCCGACGGCGCGCGTCACGATGGGAGGGAACGGGGAGGCGCCGACGCCGTGCTTCGCCCCCGCGCGTTCCACTCCTTGTCCAACTGGTCACAGCAGGAATGCCGCGCCATCTCAGTACCTCCAGCACACCACTTCTCACCAAAAAAGGGGGAACATCCGTGCGAAAATTGCTATCTGTGTTCGCCGGTGTCGCCGCGCTCGCAGCGACGCTTGCCGGACCAAGCTCCGCAAGCGCATCCGAGACCCGCTTCACCGAAGTCGCCGGGGTCAGCGGGCTGTACAGGGTGACCGGAGCCGGCAGCGACGTCATCGCGCAGGACGCGTACGACCGCTGTGGGGCGGGCACGTGCTTCTTCCAGCACTACCAGGGCGACGGGCTGCTCTGGGTCGTCCCCAGCTGCGGACGACACCATCTCCCCGACTACCTCGACGGCAAGTCGACCTCGGCCTGGAACAGGACACCGACCCCCATCATCCTCTACGACGGCACCTACACCGGGCGGCTGGGAACCATGCCGGGGTGGTTCAAGGGCGACCTCAATCCTGCCCACGACAACAAGCTGAGCTCCGTCGACGCAGCCTGCTGAGCCTGTCCGAGGCCGGCGAAGATACACACCCGCTCGCTCAACACGGCCCGGCCTGCACCCCACCCCGTCGCAGTCTTACCGGACCCGGTGACTCGGGGGGGCCGGGTTGGCTGTTCAGCACGCCTTGCCTGAAGGGGAATTGGGGTATGGAGATGTGGTGTCAACGCACCGTCGCGGCTCGGGCGATCGCCGGGGCAGCCCTCGCTGTCCTTCTCACGGCATCCGTCACCGCTTGTTCCGACGGCGGCAACGCCGAGCCGTCACAGCAGGTGGACGACGACCAGGGCGAGCAGACGCCGGAGCAGCCCGCCCCCTCCGGAAACGGTCTGCCCACTTCGGACGAGGTCACAAGAATGCTGCCCACCACAGAGGAACTTCCCGTCGACTGGAAGCTCTCAGGGGCGGATTCGGTGGGCTGGCGAGACGCCGCCGACGCGCAGAACGCTGCCGGGGCCCTGGAGTGCGGTGCGATGCCGCAGGAGGCTGCTGAAGGACATGGTTTCGGGATCATGGGCATGGTCAGTGCCGGTAATGAGGACAAGGGCGACGGCGCGCACTTCGAGCTCAACGTGCCGACCGGTGAGGACGGCTTCGGCCCCTCATCGAGTGTTGCCGAGGCAACCAAGATGGTCGAGGAGAACCTCGCGCTGAACCAGAAGCTGTACGACTGCTGGGATCCGAAGCCGGCCGGCGTTGGCGGCAACGGGCTGACCTTCAACACGCAACGCTTCACCCACATTTTCGCACGCGTGGGACCAGTGGAGGTAACAGTCCATGCGCCCGTCGACGGCAAGCCGACAGCACAGGAGTGGGCCCGGGTTCTGGAGCAGCGTGTCCGGGCCGTACTGGAGGGCAAGACTCCGACGGCCCGCGTCACCCTGCGGTGAGGTGCCGGCTTCGCCCAGGCGATCTTGGCGAGCACGGGTCTGACCCCGCCGACGTCGTACGGTCTCGATGACACCCGGGTGTCCTTCCTTGTGGGTCCGGGACAACTCGGCGTCCGGGCAGGTGGCTACCCCATCGACGGATGGGGCAGCGGCCCGAGGTCGACCCCGGGGAGGTCATGGCCGGCTATTCCTCCGGCCTGAGACTGGCAGTGCAATGTTGTCGGGTACACGTCACCCTTGCCTGCGATAGCGGAGACAGGACGGGAAATCCAATGGACACCGAGGGATTCGTCCGGATGGTGGGGCGCCGCGCAGCGCTCCGATACGCGCTGGCGGGCGTCGCGGCCGCGGCCGTGGCTGCCTGCTCGGGTAATGGTTCCACCAGCGTCAGATCCCAGACCCTGGGGGCGTTCCTCAAGGGCAGCTGGCAGTTCGAGGCAGAGAACGGCAAGGGGGCACGGATTGACGTATCCGAAGACGGTCCGTTATTGGTGACCGGCGGGGGCACGGAAACTCCGTGGTCGGACGAAGGCAGCTGGTCCTTTGAGGGCGGCCGCCTCTCCGTGACGTTTGACCGGCGCGCTCCGTATGTGGTCCATGACGTTCCCGAAAGGGTGGAGAAGACGATCGAGGGCAGGCACACACTGTCAGGGGGACTCATCGACGGCCAGGACGCGGGCTACTCGAAGATGCAGGTCAGCGGCGGCAAGGACAAACTGGTGCTGACGTTTCCCGAGTACACGGACGACGAGCCCCGGGTGGTCACCTGCGTCCGAGTGGAGACTCACGAGGCACCCTGAGGCGGTGCTGGGAGAAGGTGGTCGGTTCCCGCTGATCCGGAGGTTTCTGGGTGGCGTTGGTCCGGGCAGACGCCGTGTTGACCAGTCGCGTTGCGCTTCGCAGGAGGTCGGTGCTGGGAACAAGCGCGAGTGTCTCTATTCGAGACCCGCGCGCCTGCTGATCTTTTCGTAAGTTCGGTGGGTGTGGTGGGTGTGTGGGCGGGAGGCTGTCGGGGTGGCTTATCAACCTTCCCCTTCGGCTGCCGGCTCCTCTCTTCCTCCTTTGTCGCGGCCTCAGTTGGCGGAGGCGCGTCGTGTTCGGGCAGTCGAGTTGTTCGAGGGCGGCGTCTCGAATGCGGAGATCGCGAGGGTGGTGGGGGTGTGTGCCGAGAGTGTGCGGCGCTGGCGGCGGGTGTGGGAGCGAGGCGGTGCTTCGGCCCTGCGGAGACGAGCAGCCACCGGACGCCCGCCCAAGCTGGATGACACCCAGGTCGAGATGGTCCGGGCCGCGTTGGAGCAGGGTGCCCAGGCTCATGGTTTCGAGGCTGACCTGTGGACCCTGGAACGAGTCGGTGCGGTCGTCAGCCGGGCGACGGGGGTGGTGCTGTCGAGGGCGTCGGTGTGGCGGCTGCTGCCCGGCAGGCTCGGATGGAGCCTGCAACGGCCCGAGCGGCGGGCGGTCGAGCGGGACGAGCCGGAGATCGCCCGCTGGATCGCGCACGAGTGGCCGCGCATCAAAAAGGGGCCGTGAACACACGTGCCTGGATCGTCTTCCTCGACGAATCAGGCGTCTCCCTGCTCCCTCAGGTCCGCCGCACCTACGCGCCCCGGGGGCGGACTCCGTTCCTGCGGCACCGGCTGAACTGGAAGCGCGCGTCGATGGCCGGGGCCTTGGGCTACCACTCCACCGACCCTGATCGCGGGGCCCGCCTGTGCTTCCATCTCAAGCCCGGCAGCTACGACACCGCCGCCCTCATCGAGGCCCTGGAACAGGACTGGCTCACCCTGGAGCGATTACCCGCCTACGCTCCCGAACTGAACCCGGTGGAGCTGCTGTGGTCCTCACTCAGGAAACGTGAACTCGCCAACCTCGCCGGCGACCACCTCGCCGATGTCGCCGACGCCACCCAACAAGGCATCCACCGCATCAACACCAACCCACAACTGCCATGGTCCTTCCTCGCCCACACCGGCCTGACCATCCACCCACCACACCCACCGAACTTACGAAAAGATCAGTAGTCGTAACGTTGAAGTGCTTCTTTGCCCGGGTCACGAGGTTCCCGGCGTGGGCGGAGTCTGCCCCGGACCATGGTGATCTCAGGGTGCGACAGGCGCAGGCGGAAGAGAACTTCCTTGCCCGTGTCGCGGTCGCTGAGCGAGGCCGGGGTGACTGGCTTCGTTGATCTCAAGGAACTGCGTTTGTTGATGGTTTCCGGAGGCAGTTAGTGATCAATAGGCGCGTCAATGTCGAGGAGAAATGACGGCACCACCGCGTCGTGGCTTCAGCCACTAGGGTCTGGGCATGGTCAAACACGTGCCGTTTACCGGCGGCGAGAAGGAAAGCCTGCACATCGCCCTAGATCGACACCGCGACGCGATGCTTTGGAAGCTTGAGGGCCTCGACGATGACCAACTACGCCTCCCGGTAGCCCCGTCGGGCATGAGCCTCCTCGGGCTGCTCAAGCATCTCGCCGGTGCTGAACTCGGTTGGTTCTGTTTGACGTTCGACCGCGAGTGCGATCCTCTTCCCTTCGAAGTCGAAGGCGACGGGGCATCCGACTGGCACGTAGTCGATGACGAACCGGCCAAGGACATCCTGGACTTCTATGCCCGTGCCCGGACCGCCGCGGACGAAGCGATCGAGAGCCTCGCCATCGACGCCACCGGCACTGCATTCGCGTTCTTCGACGGCGCGACCGTGTCACTGCGCTGGGCACTGATTCATATGCTTGAGGAAGTCGCTCGCCACGCGGGTCACGCGGACATCCTGCGCGAGTCCATCGACGGCTTCACTGGAGATCACAACTGGGGCTGACGCACAGAGCCTCATTCACACTGTCGAAAACGGGTGCGGAGATCCACCGAGCAGGGGGCGCAGCGAGTGTCATCAGCGGGACGGTCAGCCGCCCGTCAGGGCGGCTGACCGTCGAGATCGGTGACCGGCAGGAGGTCACCCGGCCTTGGCCGGCTCCTCGGCTCGTGCCCGCGTGCTGGCGAGGCGGTAGGAGTCGGTGCCGGTCTCAAGGATGGTGCCGTTGAAGGTGAGGCGGTCGACGATGGCCGCGCAGAGACGGGGGTCGGTGAAGGTCTTGGTCCAGCCGCCGAAGGATTCGTTGGAGGCGATGGCGACGCTGTTCTTCTCTTCGCGTTCGGTCAGGACCTGGAAGAGGAGTTCGGCGCCGCGGCGGTCGAGTTCCATGTAGCCGAGTTCGTCGATGTAGAGGAGGTCGACTCGGCCGTAGCGGGCTATGGTCTTGTTCAGCTGCTTCTCGTCGGCGGCCTCGACCAGCTCGTTCACGAGCTTTGTGGCGAGCGTGTAGCGGACGCGGTAGCCCTTCATCGCCGCCTCGGTGCCCAGCGCGATGAGCATGTGGGACTTGCCGGTGCCGGAGTCCCCGATCAGGCAGAGCGGCTGACTCTTCTTGATCCATTCGCAGCTGGCGAGGGTGTGGATGGTCGCGGCGTCGATGTTCGGGTTGGCCTCGAAGTCGAACGCCCGCAGCGATTTCTCCCGCGGGAAGCCCGCAGCCTTGATCCGCCGCTCCGATCGGCGGCGGGCCCGGTCGTCGCACTCGGCCATCAGCAGCTCGGCGAGAAAGCCGCGGTAGCTCATCTGGTCTTTCAGCGCCCGGTCGGCGATCTCGTTGAACTCGTTGCGGATCGAGGGCAGCCGCAGCAGGCGGCAGGCACTGTCGATCGCGGCGTCGGCGGCCTGCTCGGTCAAGCCTCGCTGGCGGGGCAGGGTGGTCACTGGGCTTCTCCCTCACGGTGTTCACCGCCGCTGGTGCGGCGGCGTCGGAGCAGTTGGTCGTAGGGGGTCACCGAGGGCAGCGGCCTGGTGTCCGGAGGAAGGTGCGCGAGCCGCCACTCATGCAGCGAGGTGACGGTCGCCGACGGCTCGTCAGGAGCCGGCCGGTCGGTCGCCGGGGCCGGTTCGTTCTCTGCCTGGGCCGCCTTGCGGGCCTCCAGAGCGACGGCGTCCGCGGTCATGGCGCCTGCCCGCAGGGCCGAGGCCAGGCCGGCGACGACATGCTCGTGGGGCAGGTGCCGGCCCAGGAGGAGAACCTCGATGAGGGCCCGGGTGCCGTCCCGCTCGCCGTGGATCTTGCGGGCCTGGTCCCACCAGGCGTCGTGGACCGGGGTGAACCTGCCTGCCGAGCGGGCCTGTTCGAGGGCGGTGGAGCCGGGAAAGGCACCGGGCTTGCGGACCAGGACTTCCAGGTAGTGGTCCAGGTCCAGCCGGACGGCGCCCTTCGCGATCAGCCGCTCGTGCCGGGCCACTTCCATGTTCTGGTCGTAAACCACCAGATGGGAAGCGTGCAGCACGACCCGCACCCGCTTGCCGATCAGTCGGATCGGGACCGAGTAGCGGTTGGTGCGGACGGGGATCTGTCCGTAGCGGTCGACCCGCGGAGTGAACACCCGGCCCGTCTCGAACGGCTCCTCCGGCAGCGGCATCAACAGCGGTTGTTCGAGCGCGAAGTACTCCGCGACCGTCTTCGGCCTCGACCCGATCCGGCGGGCGTCGTCCTGCCGGTCCCACTGTTCGACCATCTCGTTCAGCTCGGCGAACGAGTCGACCTCGGGGACGGGAACGAAGTGGTTGCGGCGGAAGTAGCCGATCATCCCCTCGACGCCGCCCTTTTCGTGGGCTCCTTCGATGCCTGGCCGGCAGTAGAAGCTCTCGATGCCGAAGTGCGAACGGAAGGCGATCCACCGGTCGGCCTCCGTCCTCGCCCGGCCCTGCCCCATCACCCTGGCGACAGCGGCCTTCAGGTTGTCGTAGCGGACCTTGGTCCGCGGCACCCCGCCCAGCGTCCGCAGTGCGTGGACGTGGCCCTCGAAGAAGGCTTCCTGGCCGCAAGAGGCGAACACCCGGTGGACAGCCTTGCCCGAGTACGACAGCCGGAAGGAGAACAGGTAGCAGGTCACCAGCTCGCCGGCCAGACGCACGGTCACGTCGCCGAAGTCGGCCTCCGCCTCATGCCCCGGCAGGTGGGTCTGCGGGACGAACGCCTCCAGCGGAGCCTTGCCCGACTCGACCAGGATCTCCGGCTTCCGGCCGGCGACGTAGTAACGCACCACCCCGTAGGAGACGTCCGCCCCGTGCTCCTCGACCAGCCGGTGGAAGATCCGGGTCACCGTGTGCCGCTGCTTGCGCGGCGCGTCCAGATCCGCCCGCAGGATCTCGTCGATCACCGGCTTGTACGGATCCAGCCTGGTGGCCCGGGGCGGCAGCTTCTTGCGAGGTTCCGGCCAAGACGAGTCCAGCGCCTTCCGCACCGTCCGCCACGTCACCCCGTGCTTGCTCTCAAGCTCCCGCATCGACATGCCGCCGCGATGGTCACGCCGGATCGCCGCGTACAGCTCGACCTTCGACATCCGCGGCATGACCAGCACCTTTCACCAAGAGCATCCCCATGCTCCCCTGGCAAGAGCCGCCGTGCCTCCCAAACTCATCAACATCACCCGACCGTGGTTCGGGGCGCCTCCCAAACCCGTCGACAAGTGCCATCACTACTGCTCGATAAAGCCAGGGTGACCGTCACCATCAGCGGCAGGTCGCGGGGGTCCGCCCCCCAGGTGAGGCTTGCGGCCGTTGATCTTCTTGCCCGCGTCGTCATCGCGGGAGGCCTTGCCGACGGTTTCGGCGGCCTTGACCGACTGCGAGTCGATGACGGTAGCCACGGCCCGGGGTCCTTTGCCGATCTGGCAGCGGATCCGCCCGGCCAGATGATCACGGATCTGGCCGCGGCGGCCCATCGGGCCATAAAGCCCCAACCTGTACGCCAGGGCGGGAAGTCGGCCGGCCCGACACCGCCGTCGCCCCCTACACCCGGCGTGAACGATCGGGCGGAGAGCTGGACGGGCATCGCCGTGCCTCGTCACCCCCAACACCGTGGAAGGCCCGAAAGCGTACGCACCGTCCCCGGCACCGGGCATACCCCGGATTCGCGACCGGGGACTGCGGTGTCCCCGCTCTCGCCTCGTTCTGGTGCCGGTGTCAGCCGTTGGGGCGGAGTGACGCCCGTCCAAGCAGTGGGGCGGGCCGGGGGTGTGCCTGGAGGGCGGGCAGCAGGAGGTGCCACAGGTCGTGCAGCCTGTCCTCGATGTGCTCCCGGCCGTCCAGCGCGTCGGAGACGGTGTGAAGTCCGAAGAAGGCGTACACGATGGCGTTGCCGGCCTTTCGAGGGATCACGGACGGAGCGAGTTCCTGTTCGCGGCGGGCCTCTTCCAGCAGGCTGACCACTGTCTCGATCCAGCTCTCGAACGGAGAGGGGAGCGATGCGTCGACGGATTTGCGTTCCGCCCAGAGCCGTGCGCCTCCTCGTACCACGACGTCGTCACGGAAGGCGCGGGCGACCGAGAAACTCAGCGCGACGAGCTTCTCCAGCGCCGGGACGTCCGCCGCGCGATGGCGTCTGATCAGGGCGGGCCAGGTGTCGAACAGCTCCTCCATCACCGCGAGGGCGAGCTTCTCCTTGCCCGCGTAATGGAAATAGATCGCGCCGCTGGTGCGGCCGGAGAGCGCGCTGATGTCGCTGATGCTCGTGCCCGCGTATCCCCTCTCCTCGAACAGTTGCGCAGCCGCCTCCAGAAGAGAGCGCCGCGTTTCCTTCGCCCGTCCCTGCACATGAACCCCGATGCCGCGCCGTCGCGTTACCGCACGGAAATCTAGCCCATGACACGGCCATGATCGGAAAGACGGGGTGCGGACCTTCGGGGTATGAGTTCTTCTGATTACATGGAGAATTCGGTGGGTCTATTCACCGGTGAATCCGGGCTGAGCTGGTCACGGACCGTGCCTCGTGAACTGGTCCACCGCACGTCGGCGGCAGAGGTGCTGCTCACCGACGTACGTCCCGGCAGGCAGCGGAATGTGTTCGAGGCGGCGGCCTCCTGGCCGAGATCGCATCCCACGTTCCCGCGGGACGGCACGGACCTGCACAGTCCGCTGATCGCCATCGAAACGATGCGCCAGCTCGGCATCTACGTCCCCTTGCGCCATTACGGCGTGCCGCCCGAATCCCGGCTGCTGATCACCGATCTGTTCTTCCGGATCGATCCGGACCGGGAGCCTCGCGCCACCACGAACACCACGGATGTGACCTGCCGCGCACGGGTGGCCGACATACGTGCCAGGGTGGACGGCACGGTCACCGGGCTACGGATGGACGTCTCCTTCCGAGCGGGCTCCGGGATGTTCGCACGGGCCGGCGGCGGGGCGCGCTTCCTGAGCCCGGAACGGTACGCCGCGACCCGGGGGGCCAGGGTGACCGCGCTTCCTCCCGCGCCCGTCGGTCCTGGTGTCCGGCCGGTCCCGGGGCGGATCGGAGTGGCCGACATACGCGATGCGATGATCGCGCTCGACGACGGCGCCGTACGGCTGTGTCCGGCCGATCCGCGGCATCCGTTCTTCTTCGACCACCCTTCGGACCATGTACCGGGCATGGTCCTGCTGGAAGCGGCACGGCAGGCCGGCGCGCTGGCGAGCGACGGCCGACGCGTGCGTCCTACCGCCGGTCGGCTGAAAGCCCTGAGCTTCGCCGAGTTCGCGCCTGCCGCCCGCGTGCTGGCTGTAACGCACCACCGGACCTGCGGTTTTCGTGTTCTCCAGGGTGGGCGGTATGTCACCTACGGCGCCCTGGAGTACCAGTAAACACATATTCATACCTATGTGTCACCACTTGACTGCTTTTCGTGACGGTCCGTAACGTAGCGATCGTTATGTTCTTGGATGGGCCGAGAGAAACCTTTCTCCCTCATGTGCGCCCTCCGGGAACCGATCCCGCCCCCGGAACCGGCGGTCGACGCGACGACCGTGCCCGACGGCACGGTGCTCGGCGTTCTGCCCTCTGCGGGCACTGCGGAACGGAACAACTCCCATGACCTCTGAACGCGTCCTCTCCTGGACCCCATCGGCCATCGTCTTCGACTGCGACGGCACCCTCATGGACACCGAGAAGCACTGGCAGAACGCGAGGGAACGCGCGCTCGGCGAGTACGGCTTCACTCCCGCCCCGGGCTTCGCGGACCGGGTCAAGGGGCTGCACTACACACAGTGCGGCCGGCTCATGGCCGAGGAGGCCGAACGGCCCGACCTCGCCCCGGACCTGACCAGCAGTCTGCTCCGGATCTTCCGGGACCTGGTCGCCGAGAACCCCGTGACCATGCCCGGAGCCCGTGAACTGGTCATGTCCGCGGCCACGTTCGCTCCGCTGGCCGTGGCCAGCAACTGCCCGCGCGAGGTCGTCGAGTCCTGCCTGGACACGGCCCGGCTGCGTGGCTACTTCGGCCACATCGTGGTCCCCGACACCGGAATCCGGCCCAAACCCGCGCCCGACGTCTACCTGACCGCCGCACGCCGCTGCGGGGCGCACCCGGCCGACACTCTCGCCGTCGAGGACTCACGGTGCGGTGTCGAAGCCGCGTCGCGAGCCGGCATGCGGGTACTCGGCGTCGGCCCCTGGCCCGGTGAACGGACCACGGCGATGGTCGACCTGTGGGTCACCTCGCTCGCCGAACCGGACCTCTCACGATGGGCCACCGCACGCATCCCCCGGCAGGCCGCACGCTCAAGCCTTCCCCGGGCGGCGAAGAACGCCCACCCGAGTGCGCCGGACGCGGAGCCTGAGACCTCCACCAGACCCGGGACGGCCACATCCCGGCAGACCGAAGCGTAGGGACAGCGCCTGCTCGCCGGCACTCTCCTGGAGCGGATCGCGGTCTGCCCCGGCACCGGCTCCCCGGCCTCGCCCCCGCGAGCCTCCGCCATCGTCCTGCATCGCACAACATCTGTCTCGATTTGCAGGATGCGGCTATAGTCCTGTCCTCCGAGAGAGGTACTGGCCTGCCGCCGCTGCTCGGCCGGCGGGGCCGGGCCACCTCGGTTTCGATTTTTCGGACTGAACTGGGAGGCACAGGCATGTGATACCTGACTCTGCACCGCTGGAGCGGCGACCGAGAACGTGCGGTCAAGGAGGCCCTCGGCGATCACCTGGCATGGATGCACCAGCGGCAGCTCACGGGCCAGGTGCTGATAGCCGGGCCCAGCCCCGACCGGGAAGTGGGCATTATCGTCGTGGGCCGTATGCCCGGGCCGGCCGTCGACGAGCTCTTCCTCAACGAGCCCTTCGTCGCCGGCGGATTCCGGGAGTACGAGGTCATTCCCTGGGAGGTGCACCATCTGCTGGGCATCGGGGGCTTCTCCGTCCCAGCGGTCACCGCGATGCTCGCCGACGAACAGGCCTGGTCCGCACCGCAGGTCACCTGACCGACTTGGGAGGCCAGCGGTCCTTCTATGCAAGACCAGTGCAGTCAGACGCGCCTCTTGACCGCCGGCGTCACCCCTTCCTCACTCTTCGCCGACGGCCGTGCTCGTGTCGTGCTCGGCCACAAGCCGTACGAGGGTCTCCTCGTCCCGCTTGTCGAGAGCGTCGACCATCGCGGCATGCAGCCGCCAGCGGTCGCGGATGTGTTCCGCGAGTGAAACGCCGGCCTGCGGCCGGACAGCCAGGGCATGACGCTCGACCAGCTCCAGGAGAGCCACATAGAGCGAACACAGGAGGGAGTTCGAAGTGATGTCGGCAACCCTGGCGTGCAGCCGCCAGTTGGCCCGTACGAACTCGTCCGCGTCACCTGCGGACGCCGCCGCGGCCATGCCCTCCAGACACACCCGGAGGTCTTTGACGTCGGCCGGCGATGCGTGCCACAACGCGTCCTGCCACAGCAGCGGCTCAAGAGCGTTTCGGATGCGCAGCGCCTGCGCCACATCGCTTTGGGACGCGTCCAGAGCCAGAACGGAGTGGGCGAGCCGCGTCATCGGATTCTGCTCGGCGGCGAACAGGCCACCGCCCGGACCGCGCTGCACCGTCACCACTCCCCGGGTCCTGAGCAGGCGCAGCGTCTCGTTGAACGTTCCTACGGACACCCCGCAACGGGACCGGAGTTCGTCCTTCGTGCCCAGGCGCGTGCCGGGAGCGACGCGCGCGGCCAGTTCGGCCACGACGTCAGCCGCCGCCTCGGCACGGGACACACCCCCCGCCTGCCCCCACTCGGCGCGCCGCAGCGCCGGCGGATCGACTCCCCTGCCCGCGTCCGCACCTCCACGCCGAGCGCCTTCTCTCCGTGCCGCCACAGCCACTCCACCCTTCGACCGACTCCGGTAAATCATTATGACGAATACAGTCGCAGCTCTTGACGCTCCATGTAACCCGGATGCAGCATCACCGTAATCATTATGACGAATGGAGATCCTGATGGCTCCCTCCTTCGGTGAGCAGGCATTCCGCGATCTCATGGCCGGTGTCTGCGCTCCGGTCACGATCGTCACCGCCACGGCGGAGGATCTCCCCCTCGGCACGACGGTCAGTGCCTTCGCCTCGCTGTCACTGCGACCGCCCATGGTGACCGTGGCTCTCGACCGCGGGTCCAGGGTCCTGTCCCACATCACCGCCACCGGACGCTTCGGCGTGAACGTACTCGCCCTGGCCCAGGACGATCTCGCCCTTGGTTTCGCCCGCCGCGGGGCCGACCGTTTCTCGGGCGTGGACTGGCACTTCGACCACGGCCTTCCCCGGCTCGGCTCGGCCCCGGGATGGCTGGTGTGCGAGGTGACCGAAGCCGTGGAGGGCGGGGACCACCTGCTGGTCCTCGGCTCGGTCACCCACGTGAAGACGACACCCGCAGCACCGCTCGTCTACGGACACCGCACCTTCGGCACCCATTCCGCCTTCGCCGACCGCCCGCGCCGCACGATCCGCGAACACGTCGCGGCCTGCGCACGCTGATCCCTCCTCCCTCCAAGGCCCAGGACGACGTGTTCGGCGCCAACCCGGACGCACGGGTCACCGGAGTCCTCAGCCCGACCGCCACGGCGATCAAGGTCGAGGGCGGCTGGCGGGTATCGGGCCGCTGGTACTACAACTCGGGTTCCTCGCACTCCGACTGGGCCGTGCTCGGTGTCCCTCTCACGGACGAGAACGGCGCCGTGGTCGACCAGGGACTCGCGCTCGTGCCCCGCGGTGACCTCGCCCTGGAAGACACCTGGTTCGTCGCGGGTATGAAGGGCACCGCGAGCAACTGTTTGATCGCCGAGGACATCTTCGTGCCCGAGCACCGGGTCATGTCCGTGCCCGCCGCCATCGAGGGGCGGTATCCGACGGAGCACACGGACGAGGTCCTGCCCCGTTCCGCCTTCGTGCCCATCCTGGCCCTGGTCCTGGCCGGCCCCCAACTGGGGCTGGGCCGCGCGGCACTTGTCTACGCCACGGAGAAGGCCTCGCGCAAGCCGATCTCGTACACCTTCTACGAGACGCAGGCCGAATCGGTCGCCGTGCAGATGCAGATCGCCGAGGCGGCCCTGCGGATCGACACCGCCACGCTGCACGCACAACGCGCCGCGGCCGAGATCGACCAGGCCGCGCGGAACGGGGTGTACCTCGACTTCACCCAGCGCGCCCGGGTGCGCGCGGACGCCGGCTGGGCCACGCAGAACGTGCTGGAAGCGATCAACACCCTCGTCAGCGTGCACGGCGCCGGCTCCTTCGCCGACGTCAACCCCCTGCAGAGGATCTGGCGCGACGCCAACACCGCGGGCCGGCACGCGGTCGTCGCGCCGACGGTGGCGTTCGAGGTGTACGGGAAGGCCCTGCTCGGCATCGACGAGAAGATCACCCCCCTCGTGTGACCAGCCGCACGACACCCCCACCCGCAGAGGAGCAGCACGTGCGTACCGCCAATCTGTCCGGGCGTCTCGTCGTCATCACGGACGACGACACCGCCGTTGATGTCGAGCAGGCCAGTGACAGCCGGTTCGGTCCGGACCCCCAAGGTGTCTACGAGCACTGGACCGCCTTCCGTGCCTGGGCCTCGATCGCCGATCTGCCCGCGGGGCGGCCCTTCGCCGCCACGGACCTCGGCCCACCTGCCCCCGCCCCGCGTCAGGTGCTCGCTGTGGGACTCAACTACCGTGCGCATGCCGACGAGTCCGGCTTCGCGGCCCCGGACACCCTGCCGCCTGTGTTCACCAAGTACGTCTCCAGCATCACGGGCCCCGTCACCGAAGTGGGGCTCCCCGCGGGAGGCCACACGGACTGGGAGGTCGAACTCGTCGCCGTCATCGGCGAGTCGGCCCACGAAGTCAGTGAGGACGACGCCTGGTCGTACATCGCGGGCTTGACCGTGGGCCAGGACATCTCGGAGCGGATCACCCAACTCACCGGTCCGGCACCTCAGTTCGGTCTGGGCAAGTCCTTCCCCGGGTTCACCCCCATGGGGCCGTACCTGGTCACGCCAGACGCTCTGCCCGACCGCGACGACCTTGAACTGGGCTGTTCGATCAACGGCGAGGAGGTGCAGAAGGGCCGGACCGGGGACCTCATCTTCTCCCTGCCCGCGCTGGTGGCCCGGCTGTCGGCCGTCCTTCCCCTGCTGCCCGGTGACGTCATCTTCACCGGCACCCCCGCGGGTGTCGGAATGGGCCGGACTCCGCAGCGCTGGCTCGCCGACGGCGACGTTCTCGTGAGCCACGTCCAGGGTATCGGCGAGCTCCGACAGACCTTCCGTGCCTGAAGCCGGCTCACCCACGACCACCCCATTCCCGCGTTCAGGAGTTCACAATGGCCCTGCACCGTCTGTCCTCGGTCGTCATGGGTGTCCCCAACACCGCCCAGACCGCCGCCTACTACACCGCCTTCGGGCTCGCGCCCGAAGCTGACGGCTGGTTCGGCACCCGTGACGGAGGACACCAGCTCCGAGTCATCCACGCGCCCACACGCCGTCTCGTCGAGATCACTGTGGGCGTCGACTCCCCCGACGACCTCGCCACCGCCGCCGCCCGGCTGGACCGGCTCGGTGTCCCCGGCCGGCGGAACGCCGGCACCCTCACCGCTTACGAGAAAGTCACCGGCGTCCGCGCCGTCCTCAGGGTGGAACCCCGCGCCACCCAGCCCGAGACACCGCCCACTCCCTACAACGGTCCCGGTCGCGTCGAGCACGTCGGAACCCGGGCGCCCGCGGTGCTGCGCCAGAGCCCGGTCCGACCTCGGAAGCTGGGCCACGCGGTCCTGGGCACCACCGACTTCGAGGCCACCACCGGCTTCTTCCGTGACGGCCTCGGCTTCAAGGTGTCCGACCTGATGGGTGACATCGGCGCCTTCCTGCGCTGTTCCACCGACCACCACAACATCCTCGTACTCGCCGCGCCGGTGGCGTTCCTGCACCACACCTCCTGGCAGGTCGACGACGTGGACGAGGTCGGCCGCGGTGCCGCGGCCATGCTGGAGGACCATCCCGAGCGCCACGTCTGGGGCCTGGGCCGGCACCACGCCGGTTCCAACTTCTTCTGGTACCTCAAGGACCCCGCCGGCAATTTCTCCGAGTACTACTCGGACCTGGACTGCATCGTCGACGACCAGCTGTGGAAGCCGGAGGTCTTCGAAGGCGCCAAGGGACTGTTCAACTGGGGGCCGCCCCCGCCCCCCTCGTTCATCAAGCCCGACGACCTGGCCGGGCTGATGACCGGCTCACACAGCGCCTGACTCGCTCAGGGACGCGTTCCTGACCCAGGAGTTCCAGAGCACGCCGACGCTCCACCCGGACAGCCGGTCCTCGTCAGTCTCCGACGACCGCCAGTTGACCACTGATGAGTTCAGCCGTGCGGCGGACCGCATCGACCACCTCGTCGAGGCGACGATCCGGAACCCGGTGCTCCAGAGCGGCGATGCTCAGCGCGGCCACCACGTCCCCGGACAATCCGCGTACCGGGGCGGCGATACCGAGGATGTCGACGTCGAGTTCGCCTCGGCTGACGGTGAATCCGTCCTGCCGGATCTGAACCAGCCGCTCCATGAGATCGTCGACATTCGTCATCGTTCGTGCGGTGAATCGCTGCAGTCTCTGAGCTTCCAGCATCTCGCGGCACTCCTGCTCGGGCAGCCAGGCGAGCAGCGCCAGAGCGGAGGCCCCGGCGTTGGCGGGGAGCACACTGCCGCGTTCGTACGAGATCCTCACCGGATATTCCGCCTCGCATCGCTCCACGCAGACGGCGGCGCCTCCGGCACGGCGAGTCAGCAGGACCGTCTCGCCAACCTCGGTGCACAGCTCCCGCATCAGGGGCAGGGCGATCTCCGACAGCCCGTACCCCCGACGGGCCACGCGCGCCAGTTCCAGGACACGCAGGCCGAGCCGGAACCCGCCCCGGGGGTCCTCTTCCAGGAAACCGCTGCCGACCAGGCTCTGGAGATAGCGGTAGGCGGTCGAGCGCGCCGTTCCCAGAGCGGTCGCCACCTCCTGGCCGGAGAGGGACGGCTTGTTCTCCGAGAACAGTCCGAGAATGTCCAGCGCCCGGTCCGCGGTCGAGTTCCGTTCCCGGTACTGACCTACCGGAGTAACCCTTTCCGAACTACGTCCTGTCATGCAGGACATCGTACGCGGGACTTCAGTCACTCAGCCGATCCCCATGCCACGCTCCCAGAGAGCGCTTCGGCGGCCTGGCACACGCCCTCGACGCCCCTGCGTCATTCCCGCGTCACGAGAAGCAGATCCTGAGATGCAGGCGGCCATGGACGGTTCTCCGGGCGGACTGCCCCAGCAGGCCGATCATCGACCAGCTTGCGGACAAGTGGTCGATGACGGTGATGGCACTGCTGGAGCGGCCCACCCGGTTCTTGAGCGCGACGGCGTGATTCGGCGCGGGTTACTTCAGACCCGTGTGCGCGAGCCCTTCCACGAACTGGCGCTGTGCGAAGACGAACACCGCGAGCACGGGCAGCGCGGTCAGCGAGGCCGCCGCCAGCTGGACGTTCCACATCGGCCCGCCGTACGCGTCCACGTACTGGGTGAGGGCCTGCGGCAGGGTGAACATCTCCGGGGTGGAGAGGAACACGATCGGTTCCAGGTAGAGGTTCCAACTGTGCAGGAACGTGAAGATGGCGACCGCCGCCAGCGCCGGGCGGGCCAGCGGCAGCGCGATCCGCCAGTAGATCGCGAAGCGCCCCAGACCGTCCATCCGTGCCGCCTCCTCCACCTCGTGCGGCAGGGCGATGAAGAACTGCCGCATGATGAAGGTCGCCAGAACGCTCGGCGCGCCGAAGATCGGCACGAGGACCAGCGGCCAGTGGGTGTCGATCATCCCCCAGTCGTGGAACATCTGGAACAGCGGGACGATCGTGACCTCGCTGGGGATCAGCAGACCGGTCAGGATCACCAGGAACAGCGCGTTCTGCCCGCGGAACTGGATACGCGCGAACGCGTACCCGGCCAGCGAGGCGACCGCCAGGGTCCCCAGGGTCACCACGATCGCGATGTACATACTGTTGAAGTACTGCTGACCGAACGGCTGAAGCTCGAAGACCCGGCTGTAGGCGCTGAGGCTCGGATCGTCCGGGAACAGCTTCGGCGGGAACGCGAAGACGTCGGCCGCCGGCTTCAGCGAGGACGTGGCCATCCACCAGGTGGGGAAGACGAACGGGACACACAGCACCAGCAGGATCCCGTACAGGACCAGTTTGGTCCTGGTGGACTTCTTACGATTCATGGAACACCCACTTCTTGCGCATCTGCCACTGCACGATGGTCAGCACCAGCACGATCAGGAACAGCAGGACCGACAGCGTGGCCCCGTAGCCGAAGTGGTGGAACTTGAAAGCCTGCTGGTAGAGGTAGTACACGAGCACCGTCGTGGAACCGCTGGGCCCGCCCTGCGTGAGGACCGCGATCTGCGCGAAGACCTGCAACGAGCCGACCACGGTGATGATGGAGGTCAGCAGGATCGTGGGGCTGATCAGCGGCACCGTGATCCGCCAGAACTGCCGCCACCGCCCCGCGCCGTCCACCGTCGCCGCCTCGTACAGCTCACGTGGCACGCCCTGGAGGGCGGCCAGGAACAGCACCATGTTCAGGCCGACGTTCTTGAAGCACTGCACGACGATCACCGACAGCATCGATGTGCCCTCGCTGCGCAGCCAGTTGGGCCCGTCGACCCCGATCAGGTCCAGGCCCGCGTTGATGCCGCCGTTCTTCTGGAGCAGAAAGCCCCAGACGATCGTCCACGCGACGAGCGAGACGACCACCGGCGAGAAGAACAGGGTGCGGAAGACGACACTGCCGCGCAGCTTCTGGTTGAGCAGGACGGCCAGCGCCAGCGCGAGGCTGAGGTTGAGCACCACCAGGCCGACGGAGAAGTACCCGGTGGCCCGCAGGACGCCCGGCAGTTTCGGGTCGTCGAACAGGTTCTCGTAGTTGTCCGTGCCGACTCCGTGGAACGTACCGGCCAGGACGTTCCACTCGTGGAAGCTGTACCAGACGACCAGGATCAGCGGGACGAGCACGAAGACGACGCTGCCGATGAGCTGCGGGGCGATGAACAGATAGCCGGCCAGGTGATCCCGGCGCCGGGAGGTCCAGAAGGACCTCCCGGCACGGGCACCGTCGTTGGCCGGTCCTGCCTCCGGGACACGGGGACGGTCATGGGTCTTCATGACGCCGTCACTGCTCCAGTTGCGGCTTGATGGCGTCGCAGACCCCGGTCAGAACCTTCTGTACATCGGCCTGCGGCTTCCACAGCGAGTCCAGCTCGGAGCGCACGGCCGCGTAGATCTCGGCCTGGCCGATGTGGACGGGCTTGACCTTGCCGTTCTTGATTCCCTCGATGACGACGTCGGAGAGCTGCTTCTCACTCAGCTTCGCGTTGCTCTTGGCGAGCGCGGCGGCGTTGAGCTGTGAGGAACGGGCCTGCGGGAAGTAAGCCCCGAGCTTCGCCGCGTTCGTCTTGTTCGTCATGAACGCGTGGAAGTCGTCCGCCGCTTCGGTGTGTTGGCCCTTGGCGAGCACCGCGATCCCCGCCTGGCCGGTCACGGCGTACTTGCCCTTCGGACCCTCGGGCAGCGGCACGAAGTCCCAGGCGAACTTGTCCGTGAGAAGGGACGCGCGACTCATCTGCGTCACCGTCATGGCGGACTCACCGGCGAAGAAGTCGGCGGTGGTGCCCGGAGCGAGCATCGCCTCGTCCTCGAAGATCGCCTCGTGCAGGCTGGTCATCGCCTGGACCATCTCCGGCTTGTCGAAGCCGCAGGTCTTCCCGTCGGCGGACCACGCCTCCGCGCCCCAGCCGTCCCAGTACGAGGCGAGGTTGTCCCACGCCTTGTAGTCGAAGTCGCGGATGACGATGCCGGTCTTGCCGGTCTTGCCGTTGACCGCCGCGCCCATCGCGGTGGCCTCGTCCCAGGTCCACTTGCCCTGCTTGATGAGGTCGGCCGGAGTGGGCTGACCGGCCTTCTTCAGCATGTCCGTGTTGACGAAGACACCGAAGGGCGAGGTGGAGAAGGGGTAGGCGTACAGCTTGCCGTCCTGCTGCCAGATCTCCTTGGCGGCGGGCAGGACGTCCGCGTCGTCCTTGACCTCCTTCAGCGCGCCGGAGGACACGAAGTCGGGCGCGGAGTTCTCGAAGATCCAGGCCAGGTCCGGCGACTTGCCGCCGGCTATCTGGGTGGTGAGGGTCTCGGTGTAGTTCTCGACCGGGAGGACGTCGAACTTGATCGACTTCACATCGGGGTTGGTCTTGCGGTACTCGGCGGCGATGCCGTCGAGGAGCTTCAGGTGTTCCGGAGCTCCTGACCACACGGTCATACGGAGGTTCACCGGCCCGTTGTCCGAGCCGGCGTTGTCACCACCGCCGCCACAGGCGGTCAGTACGAGGACCCCGGTGGTGGCGAGGGCGGCGAGGTTGATGGTGCGCTGCTGTCGTTGGGCGTTCATGCGGGTGTCTCCTGGTTAGTAACCGCTGATGTCGGGCCAGCGCAGTTCGACACCGTGAGCGGTGAGCAGGCGCTGGAAGGCTTCGAGCCGGTCCGGGGAGTTGCGTACGGCACGGGGGGTGAGCCCCTGTTCGACGCAGTGGGCCGCGAGGAGGCCGGCGACCTCGCCGATGTTCCATTCGACGGGGTGCAAGCGGTAGCAGCCGTTGGTGATGTGGGTGGTGCCGATGTTCTTGCCAGCGGGTATCAGGTTCTCCGTCCGCCGGGGGATCAGAGCCCCGAGGGGGATCTCGAACGGGCTGGAAGGTACGTCGATGTAGTTGTCACCTCCGGTGGAGGGATGGAGGTCGATGCGGTACATGCCGATGCCGACGGAATCGGCGTAGTTCACCGAGCCTTTGCCGCCCCGGACATCCAGGGACAGGTCCTGCTCGACAACCGTGTATTCGGCGCGGATACGACGGGACTCGCGGTGGTACGGCGCCTGCGCCAGCCCGTCCCGGCTGCCCGTGACGTCGCCGCGCAGACGCAGACCGGGGAAGCCGGTGCCTCCGTCGGCACGCGGGGCCTGGGTCTGCATCCAGTACAGAAGGGAGAACGAGAGCTCCTTGGCGGCGGCCAGATGCGCGTCCGCGTCGGGAACGTCGATGACCGGGCTCTCCAGGTAGTCGATCATCGGCCAGTTCACGAGGGTGATGTCACTGGCGTACGCGCCGGGGACGAAGTTGTCGCGGGCCGCGATCCGGCGGAACGTCCACAGGTTCATGTCGCCGCCGCTGATCCGCTGGTCGGCGATCACCTCCGCCGGATCGTCGCCCGGATTCGGCGTGAACCCGCGCTCGACCAGTTCCAGGGTCCGTGGGTGCGGAGCCTTCCAGGACAGCAGCGGGGCACCCCAGAAGGGCGGCTGGTAGCCGGCCCAGTGGGTGTAGTTCGCCGGGCGGTCGATGGTGTGGTCACCGTCGACGTGGTCCAGGGCGAAGCAGTAGGAGACGGCCTGCATGTTCGACGGCTGCGCGTTCTCCGGGGCGCTGGGCTCCCCGGTGTCGCCCCGCGCCTCGAAACCGGTGACGTACTCCGTGCCGGTCAGGGGCAGCAGTTCACCGGTCTCGGTGCCGTCGAGGACGTACGCGGCGGTGGCGGTCACCCGCTCACCCGTGTCGCGGTGCACGAGTGTCACGGCCTCCACCCGGTCCCCGTCGGTGTCGGCCGACACCGGCCGGTAGGGCTGCAGGACGGTGAGCCGGCCACTTCCCCGGTACGGGGCGAGCATCTCGTCGATCACCGCCACGGACACCCGGGGCTCGTGGCAGAGCCGACTGACCCAGCCCGCACCGGGGTTGAGGTCACGGCGGCCCCGGGCGGCGGCCGTGAGCGGGAAGTTGCGCCGGTAGTAGCCACGGATCCCCTCGCGCAATGCGCGGTAGGTGGCGGTGGCACCGAACTGCTCGATCCAGGTGTGCTCGTCCGGCGGCACGGCCTGACTGGTGAGCTGACCGCCCAGCCAGTCGTACTCCTCGGTGAGGATCACACTGCGGCCCGCGCGCAGCGCACCGAGCGCTGCGGCGACACCACCGGTGCCTCCGCCGACTACGAGAACATCCGCGTGCATGGGTCTCCTTGCATGAAAGGTTGTGCGATTTCTTCTGACCGGCGGGGCGCGCCGCTCGCTGTCGCCACGGGCCGGGGTCGCTCGTCGCGCCGGGGCGTCAGTTCACCGGCGCGACGAGGGTCTGCCCCTGCCTCTGTTCGCAGCCGAGCAGACGCTGGGTCGTGGCCGTACGACCGTGCAGGACGTCGACCAGCAGCTCCACCGCTTGCCGGCCGATCCGCGACCGGGGGATGTGGAAGCCGGTGAAGTCCAGGGGCGAGTCGACCGGGGTGGTCGCGTCGCCCAGGGTCATCACCGACAGGTCACGCGGCACCGACAGGCCCCGTGCCACCGCCGCCGCCGCGAGAGCGACGGCCTCGGCCTCCACCTCCACGAACACCGCGGTGACCCGGGCTTCGACCAGCCGGGCCACCCGCTCGTCCGGATCCGGTGTCTCGGCCATGAAGGACGGGGCTTCCGCGCCGGCCGCCCGCCGGAATCCCGACAGCCGGTCGGCGGAGGACTCCGCCCCGGTGCCCAGCCCCACGAACGCGAAGCGCCGGTGGCCAAGGCCCCGGGCCCGTTCCACGAGCCGTGCGGTCGCCTCCACGTAGTCGGCGCCCACATACGGCACCGGCCTCCCGTCCGCGTCGTCACGGCGGCCCACGCAGACGAACGGGTAGTCCTCCGCGACCAGGCGGCTGAGTTCCCCGGACGGGATCTCACGGCCCAGCAGTACACAACCGTCCGCGACCCGCAGCCGGTTGTTCTCGTGGAAGATCCGCCGCCGTCCGCCGGTCACCGGCGCCGAGGTGAACATCAGCAGATCCCAGCCGTAGTTCTCGGCGCTCTCCTCGATGCCCCGCAGGAACGGGAAGTAGAAGTCGGCGCTGGTGCTGGGAAAGACCGGTTCGTAGGTGAAGACACCCAGGATCTGGTTGAGCTGCATGAGCATCCGGCGGGCCAGCGGATCCGCCGCGTACCCGGTCTCCCGGATGACCCGCAGCACCCTGTCCCGGGTCGCGGGGGCGATCCGCGCCGCGGCGTCCCCGCGGTTGTTGAGCACGAGGGAGACCGTGGTCTGGCTGACCCCCGCACGCCGGGCGATGTCACGCTGAGTAAGCCTTCTTGGAGCCCTGCTCATAAGACACCGCCTCCCGTCAATAGCGTTAATACGCATTGCTTCGATCAGGTGAACGGAACTTAAGGGACCCCAAGCGACCCGTCAAGAGGTTCGACAAAGACCGTCGTGCCAGTAGTAATTCGTATTAGCGCCTTGACGGCGGCCTCAGGCCCGGGGAATGTGTTCGACCAGCCGAACGGTCACGCACCGTCGGTACCCTCTCCGCCTTCACTCACGTCCAGGAGACGCCCCATGAAGTACGGATCCCCTCTGTCACGCCGCGCGATCCTCACCGCAGCCGGGGCCGCTGGCCTCGCCGCCGCCCTGCCCGCCCCTCACGCCCTCGCCGCCGGTACCCTGCCGACCCTTCCGTCCCTGTCCCCGGGCGCACCCTCCCGGCGCGCCTTCGCCGCCGACGAACAGCTCTACGCCCCCTACCTGGTCAGCCTCGCCCCGATGGTCAACGACATTGAGGACAACGGCTTCATGGGCGGCGGCTGGTGGCGATCCCCCGCGGTCCCGTACAACGCGCGCGTCCAGGAGCACGTCTACACACTGGCCTGGTTCCTCACCAACAACCGCTCCTGGAACCCGTATCGCGGCAACTCCGCGCTCCTCGGGCGGCTGGACGCGGCACTCGGCCACTACCTCGGCCTCCAGCACTCCGACGGCTCATGGCCTGAGTACAACCCCGGCGAACACTCCCTCGCCGCGACCGGCTTCGCCCTCGGCTATCTGAGCAAGACCCATGTGCTGCTGAAGGACGCACGACTGCTGCCGACCCGCCGCACCCAGATCGCCCGCGCCCTGCACGGAGCGATGACCTGGCTCCTCAACCCGGCCAACACCAGTCCCTGGCGGACCCCGATCAGATACACCAACCAGGTCACCGCCGGACTGGCGGGAGCCGCGCTGGCGCTCAGAACCAACCCCGACGCGGCCCTGCGCGCCCAGTTGGACGACGCCTTCGCCCGCATGGCCAAGAACGGGCAGGGTCCGGCCGGCTTCTTCTACGAAGAGGGCGGCATGGACATGAACTACAACTTCGAGGTCATGCTGCCCGAGATGGCCGACGCCTGGCGGCAGTCGCACAACCGGCACCTGGTGACGATGACGCGGAAGTACACCGACTGGCTCGGCTACAACCTGCTGCGCGAACCCGACGGCTCCGGCTGGTTCTGCAACATCGCCCCCTCCAGCCGCACCAGCACCCTCGCCTACGACAACACCCGGCCCGACCCGGAACGCACCGCCCTCAACGCTCAGTTCGTCCCGTCGGTGGCCGCGCTGGGCGCGTTCATGTCCGCCAGGGAGGACCTCGCGTCCGCCCGCGCCTCCTGGGCCGCGGACACCTCGCCGGTGGCGGGACTGACCAAGCAGAACACCTCGCCGCGGATCCTCAGCCACGCGATCTACAAGGAGAGTTACCCCACCCGGGAGGCCAAGACCCGGGCGATCAAGGCCGTCCCGTATCTCGCCTCGAAGAACTTCACCGAACGCCGCACCGACCAGGGCCAGGACTTCCTCTACATCCGTCGCCCGGACGTCTACCTCGGTGCCTACCTCGGCACCCGGCCGACCAGCAGGGCCCGCACCGGCCTCAGCTTCCTGTGGCACCCGGTCGCCGGCACCGTCATCCAGTCCCTGAACGACAACAACCACGGCCTGTGGGCCACCGTCCTCCCCGGCCAGATACCGGACTCCAACGGCCACCAGGCCGGGCAGTTCTTCGGCGGCAGCCCCTACGCCTTCCGCTTCGGTACACCCAGCGGCTCGGTCGTCACCGACGTCAAGGTCAGCGACGGACTGGTGCAGCGCTCCGTCCGGGCCAGCTCGGAGGCGACCGAGACCGTGCCGCTGGTCCTCCAGGCGTCCGACCGCGTGGTGTTCACCGACGGCACCGCCCTGTCCTGGGGCGGCTCCGCCACGGCCACCGCGACCGGTATCGATCTGCACCGCCGCTCCGGTGTGGTCCAGATCCGCTGGGGCGCCGCCCGGCCCGCGAGCATCGCCGCCGCCTCCATCAAGTATCTGCGCGACGGCAGCAGGCGGATGCACATCCTGAAGGTCCCGCACGGCGGCTCGCTCGACGTCAGCATCCGGCTCGCCTACTGACAGGCCGACCGATGTCTCGCCGGCGACCGTGTGCCGGGTGACGCGTGGCGAGGGCTCCACACCACCGTTCCGGTGGTCTGGGGCCCTGCGTCTGCCGAAGCGGCTGCGTGGTGCCAGGAGAGTTGGTCCGCGTGCACTGTCCGGCTCCCCCGGAGGCACTGTCGTCGGGAGACATGCCGCGCGCGGCCTAATGCGCCACTTCGGCGGCTCGACCAGGTCACGTTGTGCGGAGGCGGTGACCGGTGTGGGCGGCAGGAAGGGCAGTGGACCGGCCATGGGCGAAGAGGGCGTGGATCGGTCGGAGGGTTTCGGCGAGCGGCTGCTCGGTGTGCTGCTGGACAGGGCGCGGCTGTTGCCGCCGCAGCTGATCGCGCCGCTGATCGCCGAAGAGGTGGCCAGGATCGGCGGCCGTAAGGTGTCCCTCCTGCTCCAGGACTACGCGCAGGAGCTGCTGGTGCCGCTCCCGGGCAGGAAACTGCACGTGGGCCAGCCCGAACCGATGGCCGACTCCCCCGCCGGCCGGGCCTTCCTGCGCGCCGCTGTCGTAGAGGTACCCCAGGCCCACGGCGGCGTACGGATGTACCTGCCCCTGCTGGACGGAAGCGACCAGGTGGGCGTCATGGCCCTGACGCTGCCCGCCGTCGGCGACGACGACCGGCGCCTGCTGCGCCGGCTCGCCGGTCTGGTCGCCGACATGCTGGTCACCAAGAACGCCTACACCGACCAGTTCTTCCTGGCCCGGCGCCGGGAACCGATGAGCGTGTCCGCGGAGATCCAGTGGGGCCTGCTCCCGCCGCTGACAATGGCGGTGCCCCAGGTTCAGGTGGCAGGCATCCTGGAGCCCGCCTACCGCGTCGCCGGCGACAGCTTCGACTACGCCCTCAACGACAACATCCTGCACGTGGCCGTGATCGACGCGATGGGCCACGACCTGGACGCCGCCACGATGGCGACCATCGCCATCGGCGCCTACCGCCATGCCCGGCGCGTGTTCGTCAGCCTGGCCGAGAAATACGCGTTCATGGACCATGCCATCTCCCGGCAGTTCGGCAACGACCACTTCGTCACGGCCCAGCTGATGCACCTGAACATCGCCACCGGTGAGCTGGAACTGGTCAACGCGGGCCACCCCGCACCCCTGCTGATCCGCGAAGGCCAGGTCGTGCGGCAGCTGGAGAGCGCGACGACGCTGCCCCTCGGCTTCGGAGGTGAGACGCCCCGCATCCGGGAGCACACACTCCAGCGGGGCGACCGGGTGCTCTGCTACACCGACGGCATCATCGAGGAGCGGGCCGACGGCGGGGAGACCTTCGGTGAGGAACGCCTCATCCGCTGCGTCAACCGCCTGGGCCAGGAGCCGTCGGACGGGATGCGGGCGGATCTGCGCCGGCTCTCCCACACGCTGAAGAAGGAACGGGGCGGGCGCACCAGCGACGACGCCACCCTCTTCATGTTCGAATGGCGCGGAGGCGCCGCCGACCACCTCGCGGCCCTCGACTGAACCGGGGTGGAGTGCCCGCGTCGCGGCGGGCGCCCCTCGGTCAGGCGTCGTCGCTCGGCAGCGCGTACAGCCGGGGGAGGTTCACCACGATCGCCTCCTGGGTGCTGCGGGCGATGACGACCACCGCCTCCTCGGCCGGGTCGGGGTTCTCCTCCCGGTGCGGCACGAACGGCGGGACGAAGATGTAGTCCCCGGGCGCGGTGCGCAGCCGTACCTCCTCCGGTTCGCCGCTTGAGTCGTCCAGGAAGACGAACTCCGGGTGTCCGCTGATCACATGGATGGCGGTCTCGGATTCGCCGTGATGGTGGTCGGACGAGGAGGTCGCGGGGGCCACATGGGTCTGACCCATCCACAGTTTCTCGGAGCCGACGGTCTTTCCGCTGACGGCCGAGAATCGGCGCATACCGCCGGTCTGCGCCGTGTCGCCGTCGAGCGAGTCCGCGCGGACGTGGTGCAGACGGGCGCGCAGCGGCGTCACAGGGCCCTGCGGGGCGTCGGGGAGATGCGGGTGGAACCCCTCGCCCGGGGTCGTCGGATGCTCGCTCATGGCCGGGACGTTAGGACGGCTCCAGAAAGGATGTCAAGACATGTCCATTGCCGTTCACCTGCGGCAATGTTCCCGCAATGGAAGGGGCGAACCGGCGGAGGCCCGCGCCTCGCGCCGGCGGTCCGGCATGATGTGGTCATGCATATCTCCGCGAAGGCGGACTACGCCACCCGCGCCCTGATGGAGCTCGCGTGTGAGCCCGCCCGTCCGCTCACCTGCGAGGCCATCGCCGCCTCGCAGGAGATTCCGTTCCGTTTCCTGAAGTCCGTGGTCGGTGAGTTGCGCAGAGCGGGACTTGTTCGCAGCCAGCGCGGCTGCGAGGGCGGCTACTGGCTCGGCAGGCCCGCCGAGGACATCACCCTGCTGGACGTCGTGCGCGCCGTCGACGGCGAAGTGCTCACGCTGCGCGGCGAGTCACCGGCCGGGCTCGACTACCCCGGCCCGGCGGGAGCGCTGCCCGGGGTGTGGCGGCAGGTCGAGGCCCAGGCGACGGCGCTGCTCGGCGGACGGACCCTCGCCTCGTTGCTGCCCGCGGGCGCGGCCGGGCGGGACTCCAGGGTCGGCGCCGCGTGACGCACGCGCCCGGGGCACGCCGCGTACCGCCCGTACCGGAGTCGCCGGCCGTGCTTGAGGTGGTGGAGTACACCGACCCGCTGTGCCCCTGGGCGTGGGGATCCGAGCCCACGTTCCGCGCGTTGCGGGCGTCACTGGCCGGCGAGGTCCGCTGGCGGCGCGCGTACGCGATCCTCTTCGACCACGACGACGATCCGGCGCCCGACCCGGCTGCGGAGACGGCCTGGTACACGCGTTACGTGACCGGCATCAGCGCGCACACCCTCGCCCCGCGCCCGCTTCGGCTGAAGCGTGTGCCGGCCGGTTCGTGGCCGTCCTCGCTCGTGGCCAAGGCCGCGGAGTCGCAGGGCACCGATGTGGCCGAGCGCGTGCTGCGGCGCCTGCGGGAGAGTGTCTTCGTGCTGGGCGAACCGGCGGACACCACCGCGCTGGCGCTGTCCGCCGTGCGTGGCGTACCCGGTCTGGATCCGCGCCGCCTGGCGGCCGACGCCGCCTCGGCCGATGTGCTGGAGCGGGTCCGCGCCGACCGCGCCGAGGCACGCCGCCCGGTGCCCGAAGTCCTGTCCGTACAGCACGGGTCGCCGCATCCTGGCGCGGCCAAGGAGACCCTCGACGGCGGGCACCGCTACGCACTGCCCACCCTGGTGTTCCGCGTCGGCGCGACGTACCGCGCGGTGCCCGGCTGGCGGCCTTTCGAGGCGTACGCGGCGGCCGTCGACGAGCTTCGCCCAGGGCTGCGGAAGCCGGCCGAACCGCTGTCCCCGGCACGGGCGTTGGAGCTCCACGGGAGCCTGACCGAGCCCGAGCGGCGGGTGCTGACGGAGGGCGACTGGCCGCCGCCGCACGCCGTTCGGGTGGACACCGGAAACGGCCCCGTGTGGCTGCGTCCGGAGGAGGCCGCGGCGCGTCCGGAAGTCACCTCTTCCGGCCCCGCGAGCCCCTGATCTGCGGTCAGAGGCCGTCCCGCCCAATGAGACACCAATTGGTGTCCATTGACAGGCGCGGAGATCTGACGCCAGGATGTGCCGCATGAAGACGACGCATCCCGGTGTGGTCTGCCGCTACGTGGATCTGCGGCGCACGTCCAGCGCTCTCTGTCGCTGACCGCCGGCCGCCCACGGCCCACCGGCGCCTGAACGCCCCCGGCGACATCGCCCGCCCGCCGCTCCGGCGAGCCGCGCGGGCCCTCGTGGGCCGTCAGTTGTCGTCGCCGGTCAGCCCGCGCCGCCACTCAGCACCCAGGACCGGTCCGGCGAATCTTCGCTGACTCCTTCTCTCCCCCCTCTTCTCGGCATTCCTGGCCGCCCCCGCGATTCGTCGTCGCCCCCGCCCCGGGCATGGCGCGTCCCCGACGTGTGCAGCGAAGCACTCGTCGGCATGCCCGCCACCGCACGAGCCGATGTCCGCGCGGACGCGGCCCCCCTTCGTCCGCAGATCCCGGCGCCCTGTCACGGGCACGGATCATTCAGAGAAAGAACGACATGTCCGGACGACTCACGCTCAGCCGCCCGTCGAACCTCCGATCCCACCGACGAGCCCACCGCCAGGCCGGCCGGCTGCGCCTCGCCGCCCTCGGCACCACGCTCGTCACCGTGCTCGTCCCGTCCCTCGCCGCGTGCGGCGGTGACGCCGCCGGCTCGGGCGGGGCCGCCACGCTCAAGTGGACCTCCTCCTACTTCCCGACCCACTGGGACCCGGTGGTCGGCGGCAGCGGCGCCCAGTTCCGCGAACTCGCCCTGGTCTACGCCTCGTTGACACGCACCGACGAGAGCGGCAAAGCGGTCCCGGATCTCGCCGAGAGCTGGGAGTACAACGGCAAGGGCGACCGCATCACCTTCCATCTCCGTCCCGGCCTGAAGTTCAGCGACGGCGAACCCCTGGACGCCACCGCGGTCAAGGCCGCGGTCGAACGGGCCAAGGAGCAGCAGGACTCGGCCCTCTTCGGCGACCTGACCTCGATCGAGTCGGTGGAGGCCGACGGGCTGGACGCGGTCGTGAAGCTCAGTCAGGTCGACTACCAGATACCGCAGTTGCTCGGTCAGCGGGTGCTCCAGATCGCCAGCCCCAAGGCGGCCGGGTCCCCGAAGGAGCTGGACCGCGCCCCGGTCGGCGCCGGGCCCTTCGTCGTCACGCAGTTGGTACCGGGCACCAAGGCGGTGCTGAAGAAGAATCCGGACTACTGGGACGCGAAGAACATTCACATCGACAACGTCGAGCTGACGTCCGCGCCCGACGCCTCCACCGTCGTGTCCGGCCTCCAGACCGGCGTCTACAACTTCGCGGACATCGAGCCCAGCCAGGCGGACGCCGCCAAGAAGGCCGGTCTGGACGTCTTCGTCCAACCCGGCTTCAACGCCTCGAACATCAGCCTGAACGTCAACAAGGCCCCGTTCGACGACAGCAGGGTGGTCGACGCCGTCCGCCATGCGGTCAACCGCCAGGAGTTCGTCGACAAGATGACGTTCGGCTACGGCG
This sequence comes from Streptomyces sp. NPDC058665, assembly GCF_042714995.1. Classification (NCBI taxonomy): domain Bacteria; kingdom Bacillati; phylum Actinomycetota; class Actinomycetes; order Kitasatosporales; family Streptomycetaceae; genus Streptomyces; species Streptomyces sp. NPDC058665. Next base: position 59,453 of record NZ_JBHXRX010000027.1, on the reverse strand, counting down.
AGGTGACCAACCAGCCGTTCCCGGAGAGTTACGTCGCCTACGATCCGGGGTCCCGCGACGCGTACCCGTACGACCCCGCGAAGTCGAAGAAGCTCCTCGCCGACGCGGGTCACCGGCCCGGTGACATCAAGCTCGACCTGGTCATCCCCGCGGAAGACCCACAGGCCGAGATCGTCCAGTCGCAGTTGGCCAAGGTCGGTATCACCGTCAACATCAAGATCGACAAGAACTGGGCAACCCCGTTCTTCGCCAAGGACCTCACCTTCTCGCTCTACGGCACCACGGGACGTGACTCCGCCGCGCAGACCCTCACCGCCCACTTCGGTCCCGACGGCCCGCTGAATCTCAGCTCGCCCTACGAGCCGGCCGGCTTCGACGCGGCCATCGCCAAGGTGCGCCAGACGCCACTGGAGGCACCGGAGTACCCGAAGGTCCTCCAGGCGGCGACCCGGGCCGGTCTGAAGAGCGAGGCGCTGGTCTTCACGTACTCCTCGCCGAACCTGATCGCGAAGAGCAAGTCGATCTCGGACCTGCCGCGGAATCCGGCCCATATCGACTGGACCGGCGTGACCGTCTCCGGCTCCAACTGACCTCTGTCCGCAGCGGATCAGCCCCATCACAGAAAGGAGGCAGACCCATGACGAAGACCGCGGTCGAGCCGGCGCCCGACCGGCCGCACGAGGTCGCCGCCGCCAGGACGCGGCACGCGCTGCGCCGCGTCGTCGGCGTCGTCGCCCGGTCGGTCGCGATCTTCGTGCCGGTCTTCCTGGTCGCGACGTTCGTGACGTTCGCGCTGCGCTCGCTGAGCGGGCTCAGCCCGGCCCGTATCCAACTGGGCGAGAAGGCGACGCCCGAGGCGATCGCCAGGGTCGAGGCCCAATGGGGCCTCGACCGGCCCTTCCTGGTCCAGTACGGGGACTGGCTCGGCGGTGTTCTCCACGGTGAGCTGGGCACCAGCTGGACCAACGGCGCGGACATCTCCACACTCATCGGCCTCGGTCTGGGCGTGAGCCTGTCGATCGCGACGTTCGCGCTGGTCATCGGTGTGGCCGCCGGCTTTCTCCTCGGTACGCTGGCGGCCCTGCGACGCACCACCTGGATCGACCGGGCGATCACGGGCTTCGTCACCGTCATCTCGGTGATGCCCGCGTTCGTGGTCGGCATCGTGCTGGTCGCGGTCCTCGCTGTCGGGCTCCATCTCTTCCCGGCCGCCGGCTATGTCCCGGCCGAGCAGGGCGTCGGGCCGTGGCTCGCGCACATCACCCTGCCCGCCGTCGCGCTGAGCTTCGACGTCATCGCGGACGTCGCCCGCCAGTTGCGTACGAGTCTGATCGCCGCCTACTCCGAGAACTATGTGACGGGCGCGGTGGTACGGGGGCTGAGCCCCCGCCGGATCTTCTTCGGCCATGTGCTGCGCAACGGTCTGGGCCCGACGCTCGCCACCCTGGGTCTGAAGTTCCCGTCCCTGGTGGGCGCCTCCGTCGTGACGGAGTGGATCTTCGGTCTCCAGGGCTTCGGGCGATTCGCCAACGACTCCGCGCAGGCCGGTGACGTACCCGCCGTCCAGGGAGTTCTCGTGGTGTCGATCGTCCTTGTCGTCGGCTTCAACCTGATCGTCAACCTGATGCTGGCGCGCGTGACGCCCGCGTCCCAGCGGGGAGTGTGAACCATGGTGCGCCGCGTCCTCTCACTCACCTCCGGCCGGATCGCCGTGGTCATCCTCACCGTGATCGCCCTGCTCGCCGTACTCGGGCCGTTCCTCGCTCCGCAGGACCCGCTGGCCACCAGCGACAACACGCTCGCCGCCACGTCCGGTGCCCACTGGCTGGGCACGGACTACCTCGGCCGTGACGTGTTCAGCAGGCTGCTCGACGGATCGCGCGTCAGTGTGCTCGGCTCGCTCGAAGTGGCCCTGGTGGCACTGGTGGTGGGCGCTGTCCCCGGCATCCTGTCCGTCTATCTGGGCCGGGTCTTCGAGTGGCTCACGCTGCGGCTGGCCGACACCCTGGTCGCCCTGCCGTTCCTGTTGTTCGCCGTCGCCGTGATCGCGCTGCTCGGCAACGGGATCACCCAGGCCATGCTGGTCACGGGCGCGCTGGTGTCCCCGCTGTTCTACCGGGTGGCCCGCGCGGCCACCCTCTCCGTGGCCCGCTCGCACTACGTGGAGGCGGCGCTCATCTCGGGGGCGTCGCTGGGCTGGGTCGTACGCCGCCATGTCTGGGCCAAGGTGCTGCCGCCGATAGCGGTCGCGCTCGCCCAGACGATCGGCGTCGGCTTCGTGATCGTCGCGAGCCTCACGTTCCTCGGCATCGGCGTCCAGCCGCCAGCGCCCACCTGGGGCGGGCTGCTCGCCTCCGACCTCGGCTATCTCAGCCACCGGCCGTGGGCGCCGCTGCCTCCCGCACTGCTGATCATGGCCACCGTATGGGCCGCCAATCTGCTCGCCGACGCCATCCGTGACGTGTCCGGCGAGGCCGGCCGCGCGCTGGTCAACAACCGCGAGGCCCGCGCCGGCCGCATCGACAAGGCCGGCCCCGCGCCCGCCGGAGGTACGTCATGACGACGCTGTCCGAGAACTTCGCCCCGAGGGGTCGGCAGAGCCCGCGGGCCCCGGAGAACACCGCGAGGGCCAACTCACCCGACACGGCCGGTCCCACGGCCCCGCCGGTGCTCGCCCTGCGCGACGTACGCGTCGGCGACCGGGCCGGCCACCGCGAGATCGTCCACGGGGTGAGCTTCGAACTCACGGCGGGCAGCACGGTCGGGATCGTCGGCGAGTCCGGCAGCGGCAAGACCCTCACCTGCCGCGCCGCGCTGGGCATCCTGCCCCCGCACTTCGAGGTCACCGGCGGATCGATCGCGATCAACGGCACCGACATCAGCACGCTGACGCCGCGTCGGTGGACGGCTCTGCGGGGCGGCACGATCAGCGCCGTCTTCCAGGATCCGGCGTCCTACCTCAACCCCTCGATCCGTATGGGCGCGCAGATCGCCGAGGTGATCCGGGTCAAGAAGGGGCTGAAGCGGCGCGCGGCCCGGCGGCTCGCCCTGGATCTGCTGCGGGCCGTCCAACTGCGTGACCCGGAGCTGGTCTACGGCCAGTACACCTACGAGCTGTCCGGCGGCATGCTCCAGCGCGTGCTGATCGCGGCGGCCATCGCGGCCGACCCGCAGCTGCTGATCGCCGACGAGGCCACCACGGCACTCGACGTCACCGTCCAGGCCGAGATCCTCGATCTCCTCGCCGACCTGCGCGAACAAGCCGGTCTGGCCCTCGTCGTCGTCTCCCACGACCTGGCCGTCGTTGCCCAGATGTGCGACGAGGTCCTGGTGATGAGGGAGGGAGAGGTCGTGGAGCACGGTCCCACGCGTGCGGTGCTCCACGATCCGCGGCACGAGTACACCCGGCTGCTCATCGCCGGGCACGAGGAGTACGGCCTGGAGAAGTTCCTCGCTCCGCGGACCCCCGCGCTGTCCAAGGAGGCGTCGTGATCACCGGATCGCCGGCCTGGGAGCCGGTCCTGGAGGTCACCGGCCTGGAGGTCCACTACGGTTCACGTCGCCGGCGCCGGCGCGCCCTGGCCGGAATTTCGCTGAGCGTCGCACCCGGCGAGACCGTCGGCGTCATCGGCGAGACGGGATCAGGCAAGTCCACCTTCGCGCGGGCCGTACTCGGCCTCGTCCGCCCCACGGCGGGTTCGGTCGTCATCGGCGGTGAGGACGTGAGCGCGTACGGCAAACGGCAGTGGCGCGACCTGCGCCGGCGCGGGGTGATCCAGTACGTCTTCCAGGATCCGCTGCGCAGTCTCGACCCGGACCTCACCGTCGAGGACTCGCTGACCGAGCCGCTGCTCGTCCAGGGTGTCCCGGGCCGGGAAGCGGCCGGGCGCGCCCGTGCTTTCCTCGCCCGGGTACGCCTCACGGAAGAGCTTCTCGGCAGGCTGCCGGGAGAGTTGTCCGGCGGACAGCGCCAACGCGTCGCGGTAGCACGCGCGTTGATCACCGAACCCCGGCTGGTCATCCTCGACGAGCCCGTCAGCGCCCTGGACTCCGCCAACCGCGTCCAGATCCTCGGGATCCTCAAGGAACTGCGCGCCACCGGGGTCTCCCTCGTCTTCATCTCCCACGACCTCGGCTCCGTCGCCGGGACCGCCGACCGTATCGCCGTCCTCCACCAGGGCGAACTCGTCGAGGTCGGAGAAGCCCGCGACGTCGTCAACCAGCCGCGACACCCGTACACGCGGCTGCTCGTCCGCTCCGCTCCCACCCTGCGCACCGCTCCGGCGGACAGGGCCGAGCGCCAAGCCCTGCGCGCGCTGCTGAACCCCTGAGCCCACGACAGACAGGAAGAGCCATGTCCCGCACGATCCATCTCGCGCTGCACCCCTACGGCGTCGGCGGCCCCGGCCAGCATGGTCTCTGGAAGGACCCGCGCGTCGCCAAGAACGCCAGCATCGACATCAATTACTACATCCGGCAGGCCCAGGCGGCCGAACACGCGCTCTTCGACGCGCTGTTCGTGGTCGACAGCCAGTTCATCAACGCCACCTACCCGGCGCACTACCTCAACCGGCTGGAGCCGCTGACCCTGTTGTCCGCGGTGGCAACCCACACCCGGCACATCGGGCTGGTGGGCACGGCGAGTTCGACGTACAACTCACCGTTCAACCTCGCCCGCCGCTTCGCCTCGCTCGACCACATCAGCGGCGGACGAGCCGGCTGGAACGTGGTGACCAGCTTCGACACAGGCACGTCCAGGAACTTCGGGCTCGACGAACACCTCGACTACACCACCCGCTACGGCCGCGCCCTGGAGTTCGTGCAGGTCGCCCGCGGTCTGTGGGACTCCTACGAGGACGACGCCTTCCCGGCCGACGTGGCGGGCAACGTCTTCCTCGACCCGGCCAAGCTGCACGCGCTCGACCACATCGGTGAGCACTTCGAGATCGCGGGCCCGCTCAACCTCTCCCGCTCGCCGCAGGGCCAGCCGGTGATCTTCCAGGCCGGGGTCTCCGAGGAGGGCCGCGATCTCGCCGCGCGGGTCGCCGAGGGCATCTACGCGCCGGGCGGCCCGCTGGAACAGGCACGCGCGTACTACGACGACATCAAGCGTCGCACCGCGGCGTACGGGCGCGACCCCGACCACATCAAGATCTTCATCCACGGCGGTCCGGTCGTCGCCGGTACCGACGAGGCGGCCCGGCGCCGCGAGCGGGAGATCTTCGACGAGGACAACGACTTCGACCGCAATCTCGCGCTTCTGGGCCGCTCCTTCGGGGCGTACGACTTCAGCCGGCACGATCTGGACGCGGCGTTCCCCGACGTGGCCCATCTCGCCGAGAAGGGCGGCCGTACGGGCGCCGCGAGAATCATCGAGCGGGCCCGGACCGAGAATCTGACGCTGCGTCAAGTGACCGATTCGCTCGGGGAGTTCCGCCGGTCGCCGTTCGTCGGCGCGCCCGAGACCGTCGCCGCCACCATCGAGGAGTGGTTCGACGCCGGCACCTTCGACGGCATCAACCTCGCGTTCCGCACCGACGACGACCTCGCTCTCTTCGTCGACGGTGTCGTCCCGATCCTCCAGAAGCGCGGTCTGTTCCGCACCGAGTACGCCTCCGACACCCTGCGCGGCAACCTCGGCCTGCCGGTTCCCGCCAACCGCCACACCCACGAGCCCCAGCTCGCCAACGACTGAGCCGCCACTCCCCCGGCCCAGTCCGGTCTCCGAAAGGCACTCGCCATGACCACCGAGACAGCGCGCTTCAGACTCGGCTTCCTCACCCACGTCCAGGGCCGCGGCAGCGACCAGGCCCGGATCTACCGCAACGCGCAGGACCTCTTCGTCGCCGCCGACGAACTCGGCTTCGACGTCGGCTGGGTCGCCCAGCACCATGTCCCCGCCGGCGGGGGCGGTCTCTCCTCACCGTGGACGTTCCTCGCCCACGCGGCGGCGAGGACCACCCGGATCCGGCTCGGCACCGCCATCACCGTCCTGCCGCTGGAGGACCCGGTCCGCCTCGCCGAGGACGTCGCCACCGTGGACGCCCTCAGCGGCGGGCGCGTCGAGATCGGGGTGGGCAGCGGCTACAACGCGCAGGAGTACGCCGCGTTCGGCCAGGACGTCGCCCGTAAACGCGAGTTGACCAGCCAGAACCTCGATGTGCTGCGCCACGCCCTGGCAGGCGACGAGGTGCGTACGCCCGGCTTCCGCATCCAGCCGGCGTCCACCGGGTTCTCGGACCGGATCTGGCAGGGTGTCTTCGGCGAGAGCGGGGCGGCCTACGCCGCGGCCGGTGGCTCGAACCTGCTGCTCAACCGTGCGGCGTACGGATTCGACGCCCCCACCGACGAGGTGCAGCGCCCCTGGGCGGACGCGTACCTGGCCGCCTGGGACCGGCCCCGGCGCCCGCGGATCGGGCTGTCCCGGTTCGTGTTCCCCGCGAAGGACAGGCGCACGGCGCTCCGGCAGATCAGCGACGACGTCCACGGGGCGGCGCTGCGTATGTCGGAGGGCGGCGCCTTTCCGAAGGGCCTGTCCGTGGACGAGGCGCTGCGTCGCTTCCACTCCTTCTACGGCGCGCCCGAGGACATCGTCGAGGCGCTCCGGCGGGAGCGGGTCCTGCCTGTCGCGACCGACCTGATCACCCAGTTCAACCCCGCCGTCCCGGACCAGGACGCCGCGCTCCGGGCGCTCGAACTCATCGCGACCGAGGTGGCACCCGCCCTGGGCTGGCAGCCCGCGCCCGCCGCCGGAGCTGTCCCCGAACCCGCAGGAGTGTGAGATGACCGAGTACACCGATCATTACGGCCCCGAGGGCCTGCGCACGCGTGCCACCGTCATCGTGGTGCCCGGCCGTGGCGAGACCCGCGCGACCTACGCCAGGCTCGGCAGGCGGCTCGCCGCCGACGCGTACCGCGTGCGTGTCGTCGACGCCCCGGCCATCGACACTCGCGACCTGGCGGGCTCGCTGGACCGCTTCGGCGGCCGGCTCGCCGAGACCGTCGCCGGCACCACGGACTCCGCCGACTCCGCTGTCGTGCGGCCCGTCGTACTGGTGGGGGCAGACACCGGAGCCGTCGCCGTCGCCGCGCTCCTCGGTAGGGACGAGGCCCTGGCCGCTCTCCGGCCGGACGCCGTCGTTCTCGCGGGGCTTCCGGGCGGCGCCGTCGCCACCGCCGGTACCTGGGACGAGGAACTCGACGTACGCACCTCGTGCCCGGCCCATCGAGGCACGCTCACCGACGACTCACAGGTGCGCAGGGGCTCGCTCGGCGACGCGGTGCCGGACGTACTGCTCAGGGCCGCGTTCGACAGCGAGGCCGACGTCCCGGCGCTGTTCCTCGTCGGCGACAGCGACCCGCTCGCGGACCTGGACGCTGTCGTCCGCACGGCCAAGTCCCGTGCCCGTGCCCGCCTTTCGGTGGTCCGCGGTGCCCACCACGACGTCCTGAACGACGTACAGCACCGGTCGGTGGCGGCCGAGATCGTCACCTTCCTGGAGACGCTGCGCAACGAGCTGGTGCCGGTGGTCGCGGTGGAATCCAGCGCCTGGTGACAACCGCCGTCCGACAGTCGCGTCGCCGGCCTGACCGAACCGGCCGGTCCCCCGGCATCTCCGAACCCTCAACCCCGGAAGGGTCCTCATATGGCCGCCATCCTGTCCGTCTCCGGTAGTCCCTCCGCCACCTCCCGCACCGCGCGGCTCCTGCGCCATCTGAACGACCGGCTCCGCCGCCAGGGCCACGACGTGATCGCGCTGGACGTACGCACCCTGCCCGCCGATGCCCTGCTCGGCGCCGACTTCCGTCACCCGGCCATCATCGAGGCCACGGCACTGTTCGCGCGGGCGGACGGGGTGGTGATAGGCACGCCCGTCTACAAGGCGGCCTACTCGGGACTGCTGAAGTCGCTGCTCGACCTGCTGCCGCAGTACGCGCTGACCGACAAGACGGTGCTGCCGCTGGCCACCGGCGGCACCACGGCCCACGTCCTGGCGATCGACTACGCGCTGCGCCCGGTCCTCAGCTCCATGGGTGCCGGGCACATCACCCCCGGCTGGTTCACGCTCGACAAGGAGATCACCGTCGGCGACGACGGCACGCTGACGATCGCGCCGACCGCCGCCGAGGCCCTGACCGAGGTCACCGACAGGTTCTCCGCCCTGCTGGGGGGCTCAGATCCCGCTGCCGGACCGGGCCTCAGGTTGTCCACCGCGGACGCCGAACTCGAACCACGTAGTCTTGCCTCGCCCTGAGGGCGAGCTTCCCCAGGTCCGAGAGAGTGCCTCGACGATCAGGAGTCGTCGTCCGGACTCGGTGTTTTCGCTCGGTTCATAACCGGCCTCCATGAGCGGGCTGTTGCTTCGTTCGAGGACAGCGGCAGGAGCGCGCCCCTCCGCTTCGGGCAGATACGGAAGGCCGCGTGGCAGCAGACCGTGCTGGAGGGTGCGCAGCGGCGGAAACCCTGACCGTTGACAGACACATTCCCCCTGGTTAGATTGCGCCGGAACGATCCGGCACGCAGGGTGCGGAGCCGGGTCAGGCGCTCGGAGGGGAGCAGAATGGGGTTCTCGGCTGCGGACTGGCAGGTGCCGTCCATGGTTCCCGTCGACGACGCCACGGTGGCGGGCGTGCTGCGCGAACGGTTCGGGGTACGGGGGACCGTCCGCGATCTCGGCAGTCAGCAGGACCGCAACTACCGCGTACGCACGGAGTCCGGCGGCGACCACGTCCTGAAGATCGCGAACCCGGTCTCCGACCCCGCCACGCTGAGCGCCCAGGTCACCGCCTGCGAACATCTCGCCGACGCCCACCCCGCGCTCCGGCTGCCCCGGGCACGGGCGGGTGTCGACGGCGCCTTCGTCCAGCCCGTCACCGTCGACGGAGTCAGGCTGCACTGCCGGCTCTTCGACTACGTACCTGGCGAGCCGATCATGGACAGCCGCTATCTCTCGCCCCATGTCGTCGCCCGGCTCGGTGAACTCGCCGGGCGTACGGCCTCCTCCCTGGCCGCGCTCACCGTGCCGGAAACGGACCGGCCCCGGCTGTGGGACCTGCGCAACGCGGCCGACGTGGTCGAGGCGCTGGCCCCCTTCATGACCGACCGGGAGCGGGCCGCCCGGGTGGTGAGCGAGGCACACGCCGCCCAGGCCCGGCTGCGCTCCCTCGAAGGGGAACTGCCGGTCCAGCTGATCCACGGCGACCTCACCGACAACAACGTGGTGTGCGAGAAGAGCCAGGACGGCCGGCCCATGCCCGTGGGCGTGATCGACTTCGGTGACCTCGGGTACGGCTGGGCGGTCGCCGAACTCGCCGTGACCTGCGCGTCCGTGCTCCACCACCACGGCTGCACCCCGGCGTCGGTCCTGCCCGCGGTGCGGGCCTTCCACCAACTGCGCCCGCTGGACGGCCCGGAGACCGACGCGTTGTGGCCGCTCGTCGTCCTGCGGACCGCGGTCCTGGTCGTGAGCGGGCAGTACGACATCCTCCAGGACCCCGGCAACGAGTACGCGGGGACGGCCCTGGAACGCGAGTGGGCGATGTTCGAGGCCGCCGTGTCCGTTCCTGCGGAGGTCATGGCGGCCCAACTGCGCGCTGTCCTGAGCCACTTCGCCCCGCCGCTCGCCCCGCCGCCCGGCCCGCCGATGGCCGGGCACCCGCTCCTGCCCGACCTGACCGCAGACGTCGGGACACTGGACCTGTCGGTGGAGGGCGACGCCCTGCACGCCGGGCGCTGGCTGGACACCGGGGTCGAATCGGCCCTGGCGGCACGGGTGTTGGACGACGGCGTCACGGCCGTACGGACCCGGCACGGCGAGTACCGGCTGACCCGCTCCCGGCCGGACGCCCCGGACGCCCCCACCCTCGCACTCGGTGTCGAGCTGTGGGTCGCGGCGCCGACCCCGCTCCGGGCACCCTGGGCCGGGACGCTCGTACGGCACGCGCCGGACGGGGTGACCCTGCGCACCGACGGCGGGTGGAGCCTGGTGCTCGACGGCATCGAGGTCGTCGACGGCGCGTACGGCACCGCCAGCGGCGACAGCACCGACGGGTCCGAGAGCGCCGACGGCACCGTCCCCGCCGGGGCACTCCTCGGTACCGTCGCCGCCCGGCCGGACGGTACCGCCGCACATGTCCAGCTCTCCCGTCTGACCGGCCGCCCCGCGCCCCGCACCGTTCCCCCGGGACTGGCCGACGGCTGGCTCGCGGTCTGCCCCGATCCCGCCGCGCTGTTCGCGCCCGCCGGGACGGCCACCACGCCCGGTACCGGAGCCGAAGGCGCCCCGGCTCTTCTGGAGCGCCGTGACCGTTCCTTCGCCACCGTGCAGGAGCACTACTTCGACGCGCCGCCGCGCATCGAACGGGGCTGGCGTGAGCACCTCGTCGACACCGAGGGCCGCTGCTATGTGGACATGCTCAACAACGTGACGATCCTCGGTCACGGCCACCCGGCACTGAGCGAGGCCGTCCACCGGCAGTGGCAGCGCCTCAACACCAACTCCCGTTTCCACTACGAGTCGGTGGTCGCCCTCTCCGAGCGGCTGGCCGGACTGCTGCCCGACGGCCTGGACACCGTGTTCCTGGTGAACAGCGGCTCGGAGGCGGTCGATCTGGCACTGCGTCTGGCCTGGGCCGCCGCCGGGCGGCAGGACGTCGTCGCGGTGGGTGAGGCGTACCACGGCTGGACGTACGCCTCCGACGCCGTCTCGACCTCGGTCGCCGACAACCCCGGCGCGCTCACCTCCCGCCCCGACTGGGTGCACGTACTGCCCGCGCCGAACTCCTACCGGGGCCTCCACCGAGGACCGGACGCCGGGCGGTACGGCCCGCTCGCGGCCGATGCGATCACAGAGCTGGCCCGTTCGGGGCGCCCGCCCGCCGCGTTCATCTGCGAGCCGTACTACGGGAACGCCGGCGGTATGGCGCTGCCCGACGGCTATCTCCGGCAGGTGTACGAGGCCACCCGCGCGGCGGGCGGTCTGTGCGTCGCCGACGAGGTGCAGGTCGGATACGGGCGGCTCGGCTCGTATTTCTGGGGCTTCGAACAGCAGGGAGTCGTACCGGACATCGTCACCGTCGCCAAGGCGATGGGAAACGGTCACCCGCTGGGCGCCGTGATCACCCGTAAGGAGACCGCCGACGCCTACCGTTCCCAGGGGTACTTCTTCTCCTCGGCCGGTGGCAGCCCCGTCAGTTCGGTCGTCGGGCTCATCGTGCTCGACGCGCTGCGCGACGAGGGACTCCAGGAGAACGCCAGGACCGTGGGCGGCCATCTGCGCGACCGGCTGCTGGCACTGGCGGACCGGCATAAGCTGATCGGCGCGGTGCACGGGACGGGGCTCTACCTCGGGGTGGAGTTCGTGAGGGACCGGACGACCCTGGAGCCGGCCCCCGAGGAGACCGCGGCGATCTGTGAGCGGCTGCGCGAACTGGGAGTCGTCGTACAGCCGACCTCGGACCGGCAGTGCGTCCTCAAGATCAAGCCCCCGCTCTGTCTGACCCGTGAGAGCGCGGACCGTTTCGTCGCCGCGCTCGACGACACCCTGACCCACGGATGGTGAACCGGATGCCCCGTACGACACCGAGCCGGTCCGACGTCCCGGACGGGCACCGGGAGCCGGTCCCCAGCGCCCGGCCCCGCTCCGACGAAGCCCCGCCGCCGACCATCGCGGACGTGGCGCGGGAGGCGGCGGTCTCCAAGACGACGGCGTCGGACGCGTTGCGCGGGCACGGCCGGGTCTCCGGCGCGACCCGGGAGGCGGTCGAGGCGGCGGCCCGGCGGCTCGGCTACTCGCCCAACCGGAACGCCCGTTCGCTGCGTACGTCGGTGACCGAGACCATCGCGCTGCACATCCCGGAGTTCCTGACGAGCGCCGAGTACTACATGTCGTTCGTCTTCGGGGTGATCGAGCAGGCGACGCGCGCCAGTCTCAACGTCACGATGATCTCCTCCGGCCATCTGCCGCACCGCGGGGCGCCGCCCCAGGTCGACGGGCTGGTCCTGTGCGATCCGATGGCCGGGGACCCGGTCGTCGACGCCCTGATGAACTCCGGGCTGCCGGTCGTCACCGCCGAGCGCTACGTGGGCGACAAGGAGTCCACCGGGGTCGTCTGGTCGGACCACGAGACGACGGCCGTCGAACTGCTCGACCATCTGCGGGCCGCGGGCGCCACCCGGCCCGCCTTACTCGCCTCGGACAGCACCGCGGAGTGGGCCACGACGGTCCTCGACACCTACCGCCGGTGGTGTGCGCGCAACGGCCTGCCCGTCACCGTCCACAAGGCCCCCTTCGGTTCGCCTCCCGAGGTGCTGCGTACCGAGGTGGCCAGGATGCTCGCCGGGGCGCCGGAGACCGACGCCATCGTCTGCGCCGCCGACGGGGCGGCCGTGACCGTGCTCCCCGAGATCCGGGCGGCCGGCCGTACGGTCGGCAAGGATCTGCTCCTCGCCTCGTGTGTCGACAGCACCAGAATGCGGCTCTCGGACCCTCCGATCACGGCGATCGATCTGCGCCCCCGTGACATGGGCGCGGAGTGCGCGCGCCTGCTCTGCGAAATTCTGGCCGGCCGCGCTCCGCGTGGCACGGTCAGATCACTCCCGATCAGTCTCCACACTCGCGCTTCGACCGGCCTCTGACACCGCATTCCACGGGTCTTTCCGGACGACGGATTCACGTCGCCCGGAAAGACCCGTGCCCATTTCCCCGGGCCCCGGACGGATCGGACAACGCTTCGCACCAATTCGCCGTCATCCATTGACAATCGAATTTCGGACGACGTAACTTCCCCTTCACGCCGGAACGATCCGGCACTTGTCTCGTACAAGGCTCGTACAAGGAGGGGACCACGTGCGAAGAAGTACGGTCATCGCGTGTTCTGCCGTTCTGTCGGCCGCCCTGGTTTCCTGCTCGTCCCCCGCTTCCCAGGGCGGGCAGGACCGGGCGGGCAAGCAGGAGAAGCCCGGATTTCTCACCGTCGCCGACGACAGCCTCACCGGGCGCGGCTCGCTCACCGTCCAGCTCGACTACGACTCCGTCGAGGCCGACGGACTCAATCCGCAGACGGCCTCCAGCGCCCGTTCCTGGATGCTCGGCTCGCTCGTCTACGAACCGCTGGTCACCATAGGACCGGGCTTCGAGATCAAGCCCCTGCTGGCCACGGCATGGAAGCAGCCCACCCCGACCCGTTACGTCTTCACGCTCCGCGAAGGCGCCACCTTCTCCAACGGGCGCGCCGTCACCGCCGACGACGCCGTGGGCAGCCTGCGCCGGCTCCTGAAGTCCAAGGGCCCGTACGTGGGGCAGCTCGGGCCCGTCGAATCGGTGACCGCGTCCGCGCCGGGCGAGGTCACGGTCGAACTCTCCAAGCCCTACACGCCGTTCCTCGCCGCGCTCGCCAACACCCCCGCCGCCGTCCTGCCGATGAAGGAGATCGAGGACGGGTCGCTGGACATCACCAAGGAAATGCTCGGCTCCGGCCCGTTCACCGTGCGGGAGCACCGGCAGGACCGCGACTGGACGTTCGCGAAGAACGCGAAATACCATGACGCCGACCGGGTCGACATCGGGGAACTCAAGGTCGAAATCGTGCCGCAGGAGGCCGCCCGGCTGGCCGCCGTACGCAATGGCACATCCGGGTTCGCCTTCTTCAACAATGTCGACTCCATCGACCAGTTGAGCGGAACTCGGAACGCGAAAGTAGTCAACCAGAACAACAGCGACTTCTACTACCTCATCCAGAACTCGCGGAACCCGAAATCCCCGCTGGCGGACCAGAAGATCCGTTTCGCGCTGAACTCCGCCCTGGACCGGCAGCAGATGGCCGACGTCGCCCTCGGCGGACAGGCGAGGCCGACCGGCGTCACACCCGTGGTGCTGCCCGGCGCCTGCGACCCGGCGGACCTGCCCGGCGCCCGCGCAGCGGACGACGCGAAAGCCGCGCTCAAGGCCGCGGGAGCCGAGAACCTGACACTCCGTCTCGCCGTCTACACCTCCGAGCCGGCGCTCGGCCAGATCGCCCAGGTGATCCAGCAGCAGTACGCGGCCGTCGGCGTCACCGTCGAGATCGAGAAGCTGGACGACTCGACCTACAACGAACGGGTCTTCGCCCCGAAGGCCGACTTCGACATGGCGATCGGCTGGTTCGCCGGGTACGTGGACGCCGCCATGGTCTCCCGCTGGTGGAACCCCGTCGTCGCGGGCTTCTCCGCCGGCTTCATCGGCGACGACAAGGAACTCGACAAGCTGATCGACTCGGCGTCCGCCCAGCCCGCCGGTGACGCGCGCGAGCGGACGCTGCGCGAGGTGTGCGACCGCGTCGACACCAACGCCGAGATGCTGCCCCTGGTCACCCGCCCCGGAGCGATCGGCCTGCGCACCGACAAGGTCAGCCCGACCCTGTACGCGAACGAAGGCTTCGGCAACATCCTGCGGAACGTCACCGACTTCACGCTCCCGGCGGCGAAGTAGTCGCCATGGCCTACCTCCGTTGGGTCCTCGGACGTCTCACCGCCGCCGCGCTCACCATGACCGGGGTCTCCATCCTCATCTTCGCGGCAGTCCGCGCGATGCCCGGCCGCTACTCCGACCTGGTCCTCGGCCCGCTCGCCACCTCCGCCGACAAGGCCGAGGCGGCGCGGCGGTTCGGCCTCGGCGGCTCACTGCCCGAGCAGTACGGACACTGGCTGCTCAACGCGGTCCAGGGCGACTTCGGCATCTCGATGGCCAGCCGGTCCCCGGTCAGCGCCGAGTTCGCGGCCCGGCTGCCCGTCACCCTCACCCTGACCGGCCTCGCCCTCGCCTTCACCGTGCTCATCGGCATTCCCCTCGGGGTCTGGACCGGCACCCGCGGCAAGGGCGGCGGTCGCGCCGGGCGGCTCGTCGGCAGCCTCGGGCTGAGCGTGCCGGAATTCGTCCTGGGCAGTCTCGTGGTGTTCCTGTTCACCCGCTACAGCCTCGGTCTCACCGTCGGGGAGTACGTCCCCTGGTCCGAGGGGCCCCTCCCGTCGGCGCTCTCGCTGCTCCTGCCCGCCTGCGTGCTCTCCGTGTTCTGCGTCGCCGCCGTCGCCCGCACCACCCGCGACGCCGTGCTCGGGGTCCTGGTGGAACCGCACATCGCGGCAGCGGTGGCCCGCGGCGAGTCGGTCTCCTTCATCGTCCGCCACCACATGCTGCGCAACGCGTCGATCCCGGTGCTGACCCTGACCGCCACGCTCAGCGCCTATCTGCTCGGCGGAGCGGTCATCGTGGAGCGCCTGTTCAACGCTCCCGGCCTCGGCTCGTTCCTCGTGGACGGGCTCGACCGGCGCGACTACGCGGTCGTCCAGACGGGCGTGCTGCTCTCCGCCGCCGTGTTCATCACGACCAATCTGCTGATCGACCTCGTCTGCGGGCTGGTGGATCCCCGGATCAGCGCACTCGCCGGAAAGGCCCGGTCATGACAGCCGACACCACCCGGACACCGGTGCCGCAGGCACCGCCCGAACCTCCTCCCATCGCCAAGCCCCGTACCGGGGGCCGGACTTGGACCGGGCGGCTGCGCGGAGTCCTCGCGATGAGCGGCTTCGACGTGCTGTTCCGGATCGCCGCGTGGACGCTGGTGGTCCTCGTCGCGGCCACCCTGCTCAGCCATCTCACCGGCCTCGGCGGCGCTCCCGACGCGACCGTCGGCCGGCGTCTGACCCCGCCCGGCGAGGACGGACTCCTCGGCACCGACAACCTCGGCCGCTCCCTGCTGCCGCGACTCCTCCAAGGCATCGGCACCACCCTGCTGCTCTCCTCGGCCGCCGTACTGCTCGCGGCCCTGATCAGCACCGCCCTGGGCATCGTCGCGGGATACCGGGGCGGCCGAACGGCCGAAGTGATCACCCGGCTCGGCGACGTCCTCTACTCCTTCCCCACCATCGTGCTGGCCGTCCTGGTCTCCGCCGTCCTGAACCCCGGTCAGCCCGCCGCCCTCACCAGCATCGTGCTCGTCACGGTGCCCCTGATGACCCGCATGATCGCCACCGCGGCCCGGACGGTCGCCCGGCGGGACTTCGTCACCGCCGCCCGGATCAGCGGCGTACGCGCCACGACGATCATGCGCAGGCACATCCTGCCGAACGTCTCCGGGACCATCGCCGTCCAGGGCACCTACGCCCTGTCGGTCGGCATCCTGGTCGAAGGCGGGCTGGGCTTCCTCGGCTACGGCGTCCAACTCCCCGACGCCTCCCTCGGACTGCTGATCCAGGAAGGCAGCCTCTACATGGTCAACGCCCCCTGGCTGATCGTGGCGCCGGGTGTGGTGCTCGTGGCCGCCATCGTGTCGATCAACCTCATCGGCGACAGCATGCGCGACCGGTGGGAACCCAGAGAAGCGAGAGCACTGAAATGACCCCGCTGATCCAAGTCGACGACATCGTGGCCGAGTACCACACCGCACGGCAGACCGTACGGGCGCTGGACGGAGCCAGTCTCTCGGTCGAACGCGGCGAGCACGTGGGCATCGTGGGCGAGAGCGGCTCCGGCAAGACCACGCTCGGACTGCTGCTGGGCCGGCTGCTGCCCGCCGCCACCCGCTATCCGCGTGGCCGCGTGCTGATCGACGGTGAGTCCGTGCTGGACCTTCCGGCGGACCGCGTGGCCCGACTGCGCCGGGAACGGCTGGGCTTCATCCCGCAGGACCCGGTCGGCGCCCTCGATCCGACCCTCCGGGTCGGACGGCAACTCGCCCTGGCCCTGCGGGGAACCGGGGCCGCCACCGACCGGGCCGGGCTCCTGGCCCGGCTCGGCCAAGTCCGGATCCCCGAACCCGAACGGGTCCTGCGGCTGTATCCGCACGAGATCTCCGGCGGCATGGCCCAGCGCGTCACCATCGCGATGGCGATGGCCAGGGACCCGGACCTGCTCATCGCCGACGAGCCCACGGCCGCCCTGGACGCGCAGGTGCGGCAGGACGTCCTGCGCTTGCTGTTCTCCCTGGCCGAGGCAAACGGCACCACCGTGCTGTGGCTCAGCCACGACCTGGGCGGCGTCGCCCGGTGGTGCGGCCGGATCGCCGTCATGTACGGCGGACGCGTGGTGGAGGACGGCCCGGCTGCCGACGTGCTCGCGGCGCCCCGTCACCCCTACACCGCGGCCCTGTCCACCGCCGACCCCGCCCGCGCGGCAGCCGGCGAACGGCTGCGCGCCATCGGAGGAGTCCCGCCCGCGCTGCTCGGCTCCACGCCCGGCTGCGCTTTCGCCCCGCGCTGCGGCGCGGCG
Source organism: Streptomyces sp. NPDC058665 (assembly GCF_042714995.1). Classification (NCBI taxonomy): domain Bacteria; kingdom Bacillati; phylum Actinomycetota; class Actinomycetes; order Kitasatosporales; family Streptomycetaceae; genus Streptomyces; species Streptomyces sp. NPDC058665. The sequence goes on along the minus strand of NZ_JBHXRX010000027.1, from coordinate 42,210 downwards.
ACGGACCTCTGTCACGACGAACGGCCCGCCCAGGCGGGCGAGTCGGGCCGGGTCGTGCTCTGCCACCACCCGGTGCCCCGGCCCTCCGCGCCACTGCCGCCCCAGCCGATGGAGACCCCACGATGAACGAGGAACAGGCGTACGGCGCCGGGCCCGCGCCCGGCCGACCCACCGGCGCCGCCGGCCAGCCCCCGCCCGGGGATGTCGTGCTGGAACTCGACGACGTGTCCGTGGTCTTCGCCTCCGGAGCCGGCCGTCGCCGCCGCACCCTGACCGCGGTCGACCGGGTCGGTTTCACCATCGCCGCCGGAGAGACCCTCGGCCTGGTCGGAGAGTCCGGCTCCGGCAAGTCCACCACCGGCTCCGTCGCGCTGGGCCTCCTGCGGCCCACCTCCGGCGCCGTACGCTTCCTCGGCTCGCCCCACGGCGGCAGGCGCTCCCGGGCCGGCCGGATCCAGGCCGTGCTCCAGAACCCGCACTGGTCCCTCAACCCCCGTATGTCCGTCCTGGACTGCGTGGCCGAGCCCCTCACCGCGACCGAGGGAGGTCGCCCGCGCGCCCACCACGCCGAGGCGACCCGGCTGCTCGACCAGGTGGGCCTGCCCCCGAGTTACGGCGACCGCCTCCCGCACGAACTCTCCGGCGGCCAGCGCCAGCGCGTCGCCATCGCTCGCTCCCTGATCACCCGTCCGCGCTTCATCGTCTTCGACGAAGCGATCAGCGCGCTCGACGTCTCGGTGCAGGCGCAGACCCTCAACCTCATCCACGACCTCCAGTCCCAGCACGGCTTCGGCGCCCTGTTCATCTCCCACGACCTCGCGGCGGTCCGCTATCTCGCCCACCGCATCGCCGTGATGCGCGAGGGCTCGATCGTCGAACTGGCCGACACCGCGCGCTTCTGGGCCACCCCCGAACACCCCTACTCACGAAGACTCCTGGAGACACTGTGACCAGCCCCGACCGTCCCGCGGACGACCGCGCCGCAGACGACCGCACCGCGAACGAGCGCCCGGCAGAAGACCGGCACGCGAACGACCGGCACGCGCTGGTCCCGGTCCCTTCCTTCGGCCCCTCCCTGAGCAATGACGACTACACGCTGCGGCCCGTCACCGCCCCCGGGGACCGGATCGTGGAGTTCGACTTCCCCGGCGTCGAGGTCGGCACGGCCGAGTACGCCGAGGGCCCCACCGGCGCCACCGTCGTCCATGTCCCGGCCGGTGCGCGGATGTCGATCGACGCGCGCGGAGGCGCCATCGGCCTCACGTACGGGGGCGACAACTACGCGCACGCCATCTGTCTGGCCGGCGGATCCCTGTACGGGCTCGGCGCCGCGCCGGGCGTCGCCACGGAACTGCTGCGCCGCGAGAAGAACAACGCGGGCTGGGAGCACCTCCAGTGCGTCGCCGGCGCGATCATCTACGACTTCGCCGCACGCGACAACGCCGTCTTCCCGGACGCCGCGCTCGGCCGCGCCGCGCTGCTCGCCGCGCGGCCTGGCAGGTTCCCCGTGGGCCGCCGGGGCGCCGGAGCCGCTGCGTCGGTGGGGAAGGTCGAGCACGCGCGCACCGAATTCGCCGGCCAGGGCGCCGCGTTCCGCCAGATCGGCGATGTCAAGATCCTCGCGGCCACCGTCGTCAACGCGGTGGGGGTGATCGTGGACCGGGACGGCACCGTCGTACGCGGCAACTACGACGCGGCCACCGGCACCCGGCGGCTCCCCCAGCTCGACTACGCGGACGCCTTCGCCGGGGGCGCCCCCACCACCGCGCCCGGCAACACCACCATCTCCGTCCTGATCACCAACGTCCGCCTCGGCGACCGGGAACTGGACTACTTCGGCCGCCAGGTGCACGGCTCCATGCACCGCGGCATCCAGCCCTTCCACACCAACCTCGACGGGGACACCCTCTTCACCCTCACCACCGACGAGGTGGACCTGCCCAGGAACCCGACGCGCACCGGGGAGGACTCCCTGACATCCGTCGCGCTCGGGTCCGTCGCCGCCGAGGTGATGTGGGACGCGATCCTCAGCAGCGTCCGTTGACCCCGGCCGGAAGCCTCCCCACAGACAGGTCCGAGATGCCCCTCCCCCTCTCCCGCAGCGACGAGACCGACCCCGCCCGGCGCGGTCTCGCGCTCGGCACCGCGTACGCGGTGCGTATACGGGACAACATCGCCGCCTACCGAAGACTCTTCGACGCCGTCCGGGTCCGCCCGGAGGACCTGCGCCCGTACGGGGAACAGGCCCTGTCCGAGATCGAGGGGTGGGCCCCGCACCTGGCCACCGAACTGGTCTCGGCCGCGGCCGGAGCCGGGGTGCGGGACTGGGAGCTCGCCATGGTCAACGCGCGTACCGAGATCCTGGCGACCGTCGGCGCCACCGCCGAGGGCGAATGCTCCACCGCCGTGTATGTGGGCGGGCCCGGCGCCCCCCACACCATCCAGACCTGGGACTGGCACGACGCCATGGCCGGCTCCAGGGTCCTGACCGCCTACCGTCCCTCGCCCGGCCATGGCGTCCGGGCCTTCACCGAGGCCGGTGTACTGGCCAAGATCGGCGTCAACGACGCGGGCCTGGGGGTGCACTTCAACATCCTCAGTCACCAGGACGACGGTGAGTCGATCGGCGTCCCCGTCCACACGGTCGCCCGCCGAGTCCTGGACGAGGCCCGCACCGTCGCCGAAGCGGCCGACATCGCGGACTCGGCGCGGGTCTCGGCCTCCACCGTGCTCACCGTCGTCACCTACGACGGGCGGCGGGGTGAGGCGGCGAGCATCGAACTGAGCCCACGAGGCTCGGCGTTGGTACGGCCGGACCCCGACGGCGTACTCCTGCACACCAACCACTTCCTCGACCCGGAACTCGCGCTCGGCGAGGAAGCGGCAGCCGCCGCGAGCACGCACCCCCGGTACAAGCGGCTGAGCGACCGGCGGGAGCTGATCGTCTCCGACGACCCGGCGCACTGGCTGGAGTTGATGCGCGTGCACGAGGAGGACGGCGCGCCGTTGTGCTGTCACCCCAAGCCCGGTCTGGAGTTCCAGCACCAGTGGCGGACGCTGCTGACGATCGGTATCGATCTGGACCGGCGGGGGCTGCGCTACCACGCGGGCGGGCCGTGCACCGCCACCGACGACAGCTGGAACGACCTGTGAGTCGGGCTCCCGCGCCGTCGTACGCCCCGCTCGCCCGCGCCCCGCTCGCCCGTGTCACCCGCATCGTCCGCTACCCGGTCAAGGGCATGAATGGCCAGCCGCTCGACCAGGTGACGCTCACCCCCGGCGCCGGGCTGCCCCTGGACCGGATCCTCGCGCTGCGCAACGGTTCCGTTGCCGCCGCCACAGGGGCCGAATGGGTGCCGAGCGAGGCGTTCCTGCGGCTCGTCAAGAACGCCACGCTCGCGCGCCACCGGCTGACGCTCGACGAGAGCGCGGGTGAGCTGAGGATCGGCTCCCCGCAGGGCGAGGTCGTCGTCGTACGGCTGGACGCGGGCCGGCCCCGCCCGGCCGACGTGGCGCGGGCGGGCCGGACGCTGCGCCAGTGGTTCCCGGCCGGCCCGCTCGGTCCCGTGACGGTCGAGTCGACCGGGGTGCCGCTGTGGGACTGGCCGAAGGCCGCCGTCTCGCTCGTCAATCTGGACACGCTCGACGCGCTGGCCGCTGCGGGCGGCGTGCCGCTCGACCCCCGCCGCTTCCGGGCCAATCTCTACATCGCCGGGCTCGGCGCCTGGCGGGAGCTGGACCTGGTGGGACGGCGCGTACGGCTGGGCGGCGCCGAGTTGGAGATCGTCCAGGCCACGGAACGCTGCCGGGCGACCACGGTCAACCCGGACAGCGCCGCCCGCGACCTCAACGTGCCGGTGCTGCTCGCCTCCCGCTTCGGTCATCTGTACTGCGGGGTCTACGCACGCGTGGTCGGCGGCGGACCGGTCGCCGTCGGCGACCGGCTCGCCGACACCGGCACGCGGGTCGAGCGCGCCCTGCTGCCCGCCGCAGCCCCGGACCGGCCGCGCTACGCCACCGTGGCCGCCCGGCTGCCGCGCAGCCCGAGCGTCGCCACGCTCCGGCTGCGCGATCCGGCGGAGATCACCTGCGCGCCGGGGCAGCATCTGCGCGTGCACACGAGCGACGGGCAGGGGCCGCTCTGGCGTTGCTACACGATCACCGGCGCCGCGCCGGGGGAGCTGAGCGTCAGCGTGAAGCGCCTCGACGGGGGCCGCGTCTCCGCGCTGCTGCACGAACTGCGCCCCGGTGACAAGCTGTTGATCTCCGGCCCCTACGGCACCCCGCTGATCTCGCGGGACCCGGGACGCCCCCTGTTGCTGGTGGCCGCCGGGATCGGGATCACCCCCGTCCTCCCGCTGCTGCGGTCCGTCGCGGCGACGGCTCCGGAACGGTCGGTCACGGTGGTGAACGTGGCCCGGACCGCGCGCGAGACACCACTGTGGGAGGAGATCACCGCGCTGGCGGACCGGCTCCCGAACACGCGGGTCTGTCTGTATCTCACCGCGCCCGAGGGGCCGTTGCCGCCGGGAGCCCGCCAAGGACGTCCCACCGCCGACGAGTTGGGGCGCCTGGTGGTGGACCCGCTGACCGAGGCCTACCTCTGCGGGCCCGCCCCCTTCGTACAAGCGGTGCGTACGGCGCTGCGCGAGGCCGGGCTGCCCGAGGAGTCCGTCACGGACGAGCCGTTCTTCTCACCGATGACGGCCCCGCTCACCGACCTGCCGCCGCCCTCGCCGGGCCCGTTCACCGTGCGGTTCGCCACCAGCGGTGTCGAGGCCCGTTGGACGCCCGAGGACGGAACGCTGCTGGACCTCGCCGAATCCGCCGGTCTCCGGCTGCCCGCCGCCTGCCGCGCCGGCGCGTGCGGCACCTGCCGCCAGCCGGTGAAGGGCGACACGGCGCATCTCCTCACTCCCGCCGCCTCTGTCGGTCCGGGCCAGGCACTGATGTGCTGCGCGGTCCCGGCCTCGGACATCACCCTGAACGCCTGAGACCCACAGGCAAGCCCGGCCGGATGATGCGGCGAGTTGACGAGGTGGCCAGGGCCATTGACGAAGCGTCAGAGCCGTCCTAACTTCATCGCGTCGTACTTCATACGTCGTATATGAGACGCGAGAGGTGAGAGCAGCACCCATGGCCTTCGCTCCGAGTCCGATTCCCTCCCGCACCCAGTTCGTTCTGGAAGCGGTCAAACACAGCATCCTCACCGGTGACCTGTCCCCCGGCCAGGCCCTCGTCGAGACCGAACTCGCCGCGCGGTTCGGGGTGTCGAAGACTCCGGTGCGTGAAGCGCTCAAGACGCTCGCCGGTACCGGGCTCGTCGTGATGAGCCAGTTCAAGGGTGTCACCGTGCGCGCGGTGGACGCGGCCATGGCCCATGAGGTCTACGACGTACGGCTGTTGCTGGAGCCGGAGGCGCTGCGGCGTTCGCTCGCCCGGCGCGCCCCGCTGGATGGCGCCCGGGACGCCCTGGTCAGGGCGGACGCGGCGGTGGACCGGGCCGAACGGTCCCTCGCCAACCGAAAGTTCCACCGTGAGCTGTATGTCTCGTGCGGCAACCCGCTGTTGGTCCGGATGCTCGACGAGATACGTGACCAGGCCGCTCTCGTGTCCACCGTCGCCTGGGCCGCCCAGCCGTCCTGGGAGCGGGAGGCCGGCGAGCACCGGGAGATCCTGCGTCTCGCGCGGGCCGGCGACGCCGCCGGGGCAGCGCTGGCCCTGCACGACCACATCACGTCCTTCGTACGGAGGGCGTTCCCCGAGGGAGAGCACCTATGACAGGCCCGGGTCCCGACGCGGCGCGTGACGCGCTCGCCGGCGTCGTGGCGATCCCCGTCACACCGTTCGCCGCCGACGGCGCCCTCGACACCAAGGCCCATCGCGCCCTCCTGAGGAGGCTGATCGACGGCGGCGTACACACGCTCACCCCCAACGGCAACACCGGTGAGTACTACGCCCTCACTCCCGGCGAGCGCAGGACCGTCACCGAGCTGACCGTCGAGGAGGCAGCCGGACGAGCTTCGGTCCTGGCCGGCGTCGGACTTGAGGTGCCGACCGCCGTGGCCGCGGCGCAGCACGCCCGTCGGGCCGGTGCCGCGATGGTGATGGTCCATCAGCCGGTGCATCCGTACGTCTCCCAGGGCGGCTGGATCGACTACCACCGCTCCGTCGCCGAAGCCGTGCCGGAGCTGGGAGTCGTCCCGTACGTGCGCGATCCACGGGTACGGGGTGAAACCCTCGCCGAACTGGGCGAGTTGTGCCCCAACGTCATCGGCGTGAAGTACGCCGTACCGGACGCCGCCCGCTTCGCCGCCTTCGCGCGTGACGCCGGCCTGGAGCGCTTCGTCTGGGTGGCGGGCCTCGCCGAGATGTACGCCCCCTCGTACTTCACGGGCGGCGCAACCGGCTTCACCTCGGGCCTCGTCAATGTCGCGCCCGCGCTCTCGCTGGGGATGCTGGCGGCCCTGCGCGCCGGGGACTACGGCTCCGCCATGAAGGTCTTCGAAAGGATCCGGCCCTTCGAGGAACTGCGCGCGGCGCGGCAGTCCGCCGACAACGTGACGGTCGTCAAGGAAGCGCTGGCCGCGCTGGGGCTCTGCCGGCGCGACGTACGCCCGCCGAGCCATGTACTGCCGGAGCCGGTACGCGCGGAGGTCGCCGACCTCATCGCCGGCTGGCCCGTATGACGGCCCGCGAGAACGACGCCCCCCTCGCCCCCGAGGACCTGCGCAGCCACCAGTGGTACGGCAGCGGCATCTCCTCCGGCCTGCGCTCCTTCAGCCACCGCGCCCGCACCCGCCAGCTCGGCTACCTCCCCGAGGAGCACCTCGGCAAGCCGGTCATCGCGATCCTCAACACCTGGTCCGACATCAACCCCTGCCATGTCCATTTGCGCGAACGCGCCCAGGCCGTCAAGCGCGGCGTCTGGCAGGCGGGCGGATTCCCGCTGGAATTCCCGGTGTCGACGCTCTCCGAGACGTTCCAGAAGCCGACGCCCATGCTCTACCGCAACATGCTGGCGATGGAGACCGAGGAACTGCTCCGCTCCTACCCCGTCGACGGCGCCGTCCTGATGGGCGGCTGCGACAAGACGACACCGGCGCTGCTGATGGGCGCCGCGTCCGTGGACCTGCCGGCCCTCTTCGTACCGGCCGGGCCGATGCTCCCAGGACACTGGCGCGACGAAGTCCTCGGATCCGGCACCGACATGTGGAAGTACTGGGACGACAGGCGCGCCGGACTGATCGGCGACGGCGAGCTGGCAGAACTGGAGAACGGTCTCGCCCGCTCCCCCGGCCACTGCATGACCATGGGCACCGCGTCGACCCTGACCGCCGCCGCCGAGGCGCTGGGAGTCACCGTCCCGGGAGCCTCCTCGATCCCGGCCGTCGACTCCGGCCACGAACGGATGGCGGCCGAGTCCGGACGGCGCGCCGTGGACCTCGTCAGGCGGGACCTGCGGCTCTCGAAGATCCTCACCCCCGCCGCGTACGAGGACGCCGTCGTCACGGTCCTCGCGCTCGGCGGCTCCACCAACGCCGTCATCCATCTGATCGCGATGGCCGGCCGCTCCGGTATCCCCCTCACCCTCGACGACTTCGACCGCGTGGCCCGCACCGTGCCCGTACTCGCCAACCTCCGCCCCGGCGGCAGGTACTTGATGGAGGACTTCCACTTCGCCGGCGGGCTGCCGGGCTTCCTGTCCCGGCTCACCGACGTACTGCGTCTGGATCGCCCCACCGTCGCGCACGACACCCTGCGCGAACAGCTCGCCGGTGCCCTGGTGCACAACGACGATGTCATCCGCTCGCGCGACAACCCCCTCGCCGGCGAGGGCGGTGTCGCCGTGCTGCACGGCAACCTCTGCCCGGACGGCGCCGTCATCAAGCACATAGCCGCCGAACCCCGGCTGCTCCGCCACACCGGGCCCGCTGTCGTCTTCGACGACTACCGCGAACTGCAGCGCACCATCAACGACCCGGCGCTCGCCCTCACCGCGGACCATGTGCTGGTCCTGCGCAACGCCGGTCCCAGGGGCGGCCCCGGTATGCCCGAGTACGGCATGCTCCCCCTCCCCGACTACTTGCTGAAGCAAGGCGTACGGGACATGGTCCGGCTCTCCGACGCCCGTATGAGCGGCACGAGTTACGGCGCGTGTGTGCTGCACATCGCGCCCGAGTCGTACGTCGGCGGGCCGCTCGCCCTCGTCCGTACCGGCGATCTCATCACCCTCGACGTCGAGGCGCGCAGCCTCCATCTCCATGTGGACGACGAGGAGTTGGCGCGCCGCCGCGCCGACTGGAGCCCGCCGCCCGCCCGTTACCGGCGAGGCTACGGCGCCCTCTACGAGGACCAGATCACCCAGGCCGACACGGGGTGCGACTTCGCCTTCCTCGCCCGCCCCGGCGATGTACCCGACCCGTACGCGGGCTGACACCTGCGGGAAAGGGCTGAACGGCACCGGCCTGCCGTACACCTGAACGGGTGATCACTTGATGGGGTATCCGGCGCGTGCCGGCGCCGGCTGCCGGGCACTCTGCTGTCAGGGGCGGGCACGCACGTGACCTGCCACGGGCAGAGGGGTGGGGACCGTGCGCGTACCGAAAGACGTCCATGAGGTCCGTCAGGAGGACGGCCGGCAGGAAGGCGACAGCGACGGCCATCCGGTCCTCCTGCTGGCCGGCCTGGCGGATCTGGCGCTCAGCACCTGCGGTTCCGCGCTGAAGGCCGTACACGCTCTGGTGGGCCGCTCGGACGTCGGCTCGCTCGCGGCGCAGGGCCGGCGGGACCTCCAGGCACGCGGCCGGCTGGCCGTCGACCGCCTCGGCACGGGCGGAACAGGCACCGGCTTCCCAGACGGCCTCTTCGGCAGCGGGCGCGAGGCGCACATGGAAGTCCTCGCCCGTCACGCACAGCTCCGGGCCGCCGCCGGCGGCACCGGTGTCTGAGCCCTCCGGACAGCCGGCGCTCAAGTCCCGCGTCGACCGGGAACTGACACGGTTCGTGGCGCAGGAGACCGAGTCTCTCCTCGCGCTCGACCCCCAACTGGCGCCCCTCGCCGACGTCCTGACGGCGGTGACCGCCCGCGGCAAACGCCTGCGCTCGGCCTTCTGCTACTGGGGCTGGCGCTCGGCGGGACAGCCGGACAGCGACGCGATGGTACGAGCGGCGGCGAGCATGGAACTCGTCCACGCCGCCGCCGTGGTCCACGACGACATCATCGACGACAGCGCTCTGCGGCACGGGCGGCCGACCGCCCACGTGTCCCTGCGCGACGCGTTCGCGGACGGACCGCGCGGCAGGGAGCGGGCCAGGTCGCTGGCGATACTGGCCGGAGACCTGCTGATGTCGTGGGCCGGCCAGATGTTCACCGGCTGCGGGCTGCCCGCGGCGTATCTGGCCCAGGCCCGTGGTCTGTGGGCGGTGCTGGCACGCGAGTTGATCGCCGGGGAGGCGCTGGAACTCCTGCACACCGAGGGCGAGTCCGACGTGCGGCGATCACTGAAGGTGATCCGCTACAAGACGGCCAAGTACACCGTCGAGCATCCGCTGCACATCGGTGCCGCGGTCGGCGGCGCCGATCCCGTCCTGCGGGAGGTGTTCACCGACTACGGCCTCCCGCTGGGTGAGGCCTTCCAGCTGCGGGACGATCTCATCGGCCTGTTCGGCGACCCCGCGACCACGGGCAAGTCGAACACCGACGACGTCTCCGCCGCCCGCCCCACCGCTCTCATCGCCCTCACCAAACAGGCGGCCACACCCGCCGAGCGGCGCGAGCTGAGGAGCCTCCTCGGCCGCCGTACGCTCACCGCCGATCAGTTGGGACGCGTACGCGCGGTCGTGGAGCGCACGGGCGCGCGCGACCGCGTCGAGGACATGATCACCGAAAGGGTCGGGGCCGCCGTCGGCGCGCTGGGCGGCGCCGGGCTGCCGCGGACCGCTCACCGGTCCCTGACCGAACTGGCCACCGCGGCCACCAGCCGGCCGGACTGACCACCGTCCGCCGCCGGTTCCCGAACCCCCCACTTCTCGAAAGGTTCGTCCGTGGCCTCCACCGAACACTCCCTCGACTCCCTGCGCCTGGCGGGCGACGAGCTGGCCGACGCCACCGTCGCGACGCTCTTCGAGCGCGGCGAGGTGGGCAAGTTCAACTCCCTGATGCGGTACGTCTCCACCGTCGGGCAGGAACTCCCCGACGGGCTCCCGGAAGTGGCCCGTGAGTATCTGCACCAGACCTCCGGGCCGCCGTCCTGGGTGGACTGGGACGAGATGGAGAAGGCGCGGCTGTTCTTCATCGACAACAACGTGCACATCTCCACCGCGCTGTCCTTCGCCTCCATGCCCGCCTGTTACGTCGTCCCGCACATCGCGAAGCTGCTGTCGGCGACCCACTCGCTCAAGTACCCCTCCAAGCGGATGGCCGAGACCGGGCAGTTCACCGTCTATCTCATGCAGCCCAACGCCTTCGAGGCGGGCAGCCGTTTCATCCCAGCCGCCCAGAAGGTCCGGCTCCTGCACGCGTCCATCCGCCACCATCTCGCGCGCGAGGGGCGCTGGGACGTGGCTCGTCTGGGGACACCGATCTGCCAGGAGGACATGATCGGCGGGCAGATGATGTTCTCGATCCAGGTCCTGGACGCTCTCCACCGCCTCAACATCCATATGAGCGTGGACGGGGCGGAGTCGTACTTCTACGCCTGGCGCGTGGTGGGCGCCATGCTCGGCATCGACCAGGAGCACGCACCCGCCGATCTGGACGAGGCGCGCCGGTTCTCGGACCGCTACATGACCCGGCACATGGGCCCGAGTCCTGAAGGAGCCGATCTCACACGGCAGTTGATCGACCTGTACGAGGAAGTGGTGCCCGGCACCCTTCTCGACCCCGTCGTGTCCGCGCTCATCCGCCATCTGATCGGGGACACGAGCGCCGACTGGCTGGAGGTGCCGCGCACCCGCTGGGACACCCTCGTCAAGGCCGTGCCCGTGGTGCTGAATCTGCTGGAGACCGTCGAGGACCACTCACCGCTCGGGGCCTGGGCCCTGGACCGCCTCGGCCATCTCACCACCGTGCTCGAACTGTCCTCCCTGACGCGTGGCCGCGTCATGCACTACGCCATCCCGGAGCAGCTCAAGAAGGACTACGGCCTGTCCTCCGAGGTCCCGCGCAACCGCCGCTGGACTCCCCCGGCCCCTGTCCTCCCCGCGCGGGGAGAGGAGAAGGCGGCAGCCGACAGACCCTAGGAAACTGATCCACCTGATCATTCGTCTTGATGAGCACGGTCAAGGGGATGGGAAGCCATGGTGGAGCAGGTGCGGGACGACGCGACGTCGGCGGCGGCACGGGGGCGGCCGGCCCGGCTCCGGGAACGGCTCTCCTGGGCCCGGGACCGGTCGGCCTGGCGCCGGGGGCGGGTACTCGCCGCGCTCGCGGCGCTGACGGCCGGGCTGCTGGCGTTCCACCGGGCCGTGCCCAACTCCCCCGGCCGCCTCGGCAGTTCGCTGGAGGCGTTCCTCCCGTGGCTGGGCCTGCCGGTCGTGGTGGTGCTCGTCCTGGCGTTGCTGCGCCGTTCGGTCGTGGCGCTGGTGGCCCTGCTGCTGCCGGTGGCGGCCTGGACGTATCTCTTCGGCGGGCTGCTCCTGCCCGCCGGCGCGGCGGCCGACTCGTACGACCTGGTCGTGGTGCAGCACAACGTCAGCGACACGAACACCGACCCGGCGGGCACGGCGCGCGCCCTGGCGGACGCCGGGCCGGACCTCATCGCGCTGGAGGAGCTGGTGCCCCCGGCGCTGACGGCGTACGAGAAGACGCTCGCGCCGGACTACCCGTACCACGCGGTCCGGGGCACCGTCGGGCTCTGGTCGAAGCACCCGCTGACCGGCACCCGGCTGCTGGACATCAGGCCCCGGGGAATCCCGGAGGGGTGGAAGCGCGGACTGCGGACCGTGGTCGGCACGCCGCATGGCGAGATCGCGGTGTACGTCGCCCACCTGCCGTCGGTCCGCTTCGGGGCGGGCGGTCTCGCGTCGTCCTCCCGCGACGAGAGCGCCGGACTGCTGGGCAGGGCGCTGGCCGCCGAGAGGGTGGAGCGGGTGATCCTGCTCGGTGACCTCAACGGCACGGTGGAGGACCGCGGGCTGGCCCCGCTGACCTCACGGATGAAGGTGGCCGAACAGGGCTTCGCCCTCAGTTTCCCCACCGCGTTCCCGCTGGCCAGGATCGACCAGGTCATGGCCCGCTCGGCGACGGTCGCCCATATCCGCACCCTGCCCGCGACCGGCAGCGATCATTTGCCGGTCGTCGCCGGGATCACGGGGCTCGGCGTGGATTCCCCCGGGAGTCCTTGAAACCTTGAGAAAGTCGTCCGGGGCTTGAACACCGCGCCGCACCGGTGCGTACCCCCTTGAGAACCGGCCGCCGGAGCCGGGCACGGACAGGGAGCAGACATGACGGGAACGCAAGGCCCCGCGCGGACGGCCACGGGCCGGACGGTGGCACGCCGTACGGTCGTGGCGGCGGCGGGCGCCGTCGGCCTCGGTGCGGCACTCGTCGCCTGCGGATCGGACGACGACTCGTCGGATGCCGTCGCGGAGACACCGGCGGGCGACGGCGCCAACGGGGCGGCAGGCGGCGGTGAGGTGCTCGCCAAGACCGCCGACATCCCGGAGGGCGGCGGCAAGGTCTTCGAGGACAAGGGCGTCGTGGTCACACAGCCGACGGCCGGTGAGTTCAAGGCGTTCTCCGCGGCGTGCACCCACTCCGGATGCACGGTGGGCGACATCTCCAACGGCACCATCACCTGCCCCTGCCACGGCAGTCAGTTCGACGCGGCGGACGGCAGTGTGAAGAAGGGCCCCGCCAGCAAGCCGCTGGGCGCCGCGTCGATCACCGTCGAGGGGGACTCGATCACCCTCGCCTGAGGGGGCGGGCCGGTCAGGGCGGTCACCGTTCGGCGTCCGTCGTCTCCACGGCCTTCACCACCCGCGCCGCTTCGTCCAGCGCCTCGACCGCCGCCCTGATCGAAGGGCGGCGGTCGGCGTCGGCGCGCCACACCGCGTAGACGTGCCGGAACATCTTCTGCCGTACGGGGACGGCCACCACACCGTCGGGCAGCTGCCCGCGCCCCAGCCGCGGGGCGACGCAGACCCCCAGACCGGCGCCGACCAGCTCCAGTTGGGTGTGCTGCTCACCGGCCATGTGCTCGATGCGCGGCTCGATCCCCTTCGAGCGCAGCGTGAAGACCAGCCACTCGTGGCAGAACTCACCTGACGGCCAGGACACCCACGACTCGTCCGCGAACTCTTCCAGTTCGACCTCCCGCCGGGCCGCCAGCGGATGACCGGCCGGCATCGCCACATCGGCGGCGTCCTCCAGCAGGGAGGCCGTCGCCAGCCCGCCGGGCACCGACAGCCGCTTGTTGTTCCAGTCCAGGACGACGGCGAGATCGAGATCACCCCGCAGGACCTGGCGGATCGCGCCGTCCGGCTCCAACTCCAGCGAGCGCACCCGCAGATCGGGGTGCGCCTTGCGCAGCGAGGCGAGCGCGACGGGGAAGAGACCACGGGCCGCCGTGGGGAACGCCGAGAGCCGTACCTCGCCGACCACCTCGCCCCGCCGCGCCTCGATGTCCGACTGGGCGAGCTCCACCTGGGAGATGATCCGCGCGGCGTGGTCGGCGAGCAGCCGTCCCGCGTCGGTGAGGCGTACGCCGCGCCCGTGCCTGGTCAGCAACTGCTGGCCGACCTCCCGCTCCAGCTTGGCCATCTGCTGGGAGACGGCCGAGGTGGTCACATGGAGGCCGTCGGCGGCGCCGCTCACGGAGCCGTGGCGGGCGAGCGCGTCGAGGATCCGCAGCCTCTCCAGATTCAACATGTAAGCGATACTACGCAAACGGGTCGAGTTATTCTCGCTTGTCCTAAGAGGTCGCGGCCCTCATCGTTGGCGTATGAGCGCAGCGAACCCGCCCGGCGGCGGGCCCACCCGATCCGCCCCGACCAGCCCGGCCACCTCCACTGCTCCGGCAGCCCCGCCTCGCCGCAACGCGATCGACTGGCGTATCCGCTTCGGTGTGCTCTCGCTGATCTGGGGCTTCAGCTTTCTGCTCATCAAGGTGGGCACGGACGGCTACGCGCCGTTTCAGGTGACGTTCGGCAGACTGTTCTTCGGTACGGCGGTCCTGGCCGTCGCGATCGCCGTACGGCGCGAGCGGCTGCCCCGGGGGCTGCGTACGTGGGGCCATCTCACCGTCGCCGCGTTCATCCTCAACGCCGTGCCCTTCTCGCTCTTCTCGTACGCCGAGCTGACCATCCCGTCGACCCTGGCGGGCATCTGCAACGCCACGTCACCGCTGTGGGGCATGCTGCTGTCGCTCGTGGCGCTCTCCGAGGACCGTCCCACCCGGCGCCGGGTCGGCGGCCTGGGCATCGGCTTCATCGGCGTACTGACCGTGCTCGGCGCCTGGCAGGGTTTCTCCGGGCTGGACTTCACCGGTACGGCCATGGCGCTGCTGGCCTCGCTCAGCTACGCCGTCGGCTGGGTCTACGTACGTCGCACCCTGGCGGGCAACAGCAGCTCGCATCTCTCGCTCATCGGCGCCCAGTTGTTCATGGCGACCCTCCAACTGGCCGTGGTCACCCCGCTGTTCACCGATCTGCCGACATCCTTCCCGGTGGTGCCCCTGCTCGCGGTGGTCGCGCTCGGCAGTCTGGGAACGGGTCTGGCCCTGCTGATCCAGTACGGTCTGGTCGCCGAAGTCGGCCCCACGACCGGTCAGATGGTCACGTACTTCGTCCCCGTCATCGCCACCGCGGCAGGTGTCGCGGTCCTCGACGAGCCGCTGCACTGGAACACGCCGGTCGGCGCGGTCATCGTGCTCGTCGGCGCCGCGCTGACCCAGCACAGGGGTGGCGGCTCGCGCACCGCGCGAAAGTCCCTCCCGAAGCGTGAGCCGACTCCTGAGCCGACGCCGACGCCCGCACCGGCACAAGCACCCGCACCCGCGGCCAAAGCCCCGGTCCCCGCCGATCAGCCGTAGCTCCGCGCCGGTGCGGCCCCCGCCGCGCCGGCCACCGCGTCCGCGACCGCCTCGATGTCCTCCCCCGTCAGGCCCGACACCGTCAGCCGTACGCCGGGCCCCGCGGCCAGCCGGAAGCGCGCCCCGGGCGCGACCGCCCAGCCCGCGTGCAGCAGCCGCGCCACCGCACCGGTCTCCTCGGCCACCGGCACCCACACGTTCATCCCGCTCCGCCCGTACGCCTCGACCCCCCGCTCCGCGAGCGCCCGCACCAGGGCGTCCCGCCGCTCGCCGTACGCGCGCGCGACCGTACCGGCGTCGACCGCGTCCGTCGTCCACAGCTCCACGACGGCCCGTTGCAGCAGCCTGCTCACCCAGCCGGGGCCGAGCCGCTGACGGCCCGTCACCCGGTCGACGGTGACGGCGTCCCCGGTCAGCACGGCGAGCCGGAGATCGGGGCCGTACGCCTTCGCCGTCGAGCGGACGAGCGCCCAGCTCTCCGTGACCCCGGCCAGCGGATGGAGCGGCACATCGACGATCCGGTGCCCGTGGTCGTCCTCGATGAGGAGTACGTGGGGGTGCGCCGCCAGCACGGCACGCAGCTCCCGCGCCCGCGCCGCACCCACCACGGCCCCCGTCGGATTCTGCGCCCGGTCGGTGACGACGACCGCCCGCGCCCCGGCCCGCAGCGCCCGCTCCAGCTCGCCCGGCAGCGGACCGTCGTCGTCCAGCGCCATCGGCAGGGGCCGGAGCCCCAGGGCCGGTACGAGGTCGAGCAGGCTGCCCCAGCCCGGGTCCTCGACGGCGACGGCGTCCCCCGGCCGCAGATGCGCGGCAAGGACCCGCTCGATCGCGTCGAGCGAGCCCGAGGTGACGGCGACCGGCCCCTCGGGCACACCGTCCTTGTCCAGTCCGGCACGGGCGAGCCGGGCGAGTTCGGGGAGGACGGCCGCGTCCCCGTACCGCCCCGGCCGCTCCGCCTGGTCCCGCGCCGCCGCCACGAACGCGTCACGCAGCGGCGGCAGCAGAGCGGGATCCGGATTGCCGTCCGACACCTCCCGTACGCCGGCGGGCACATCGACCCGGATCGAGCCGCGCGCCGTGCTCGACGGCCGCGCCCGCACCCGGCTGCCCCTGCGGCCCGCCGTCTCGATGACTCCCCGGTCGCGCAGCGTGCGATACGCGGCGGCCACCGTGTTCGGGTTGACCCCCAGCTCCAGCGCCAACTCCCGCAGGGGAGGCAACGGTTGGCCGGGCGCCAGGTCTCCCGCGCCGATCCCCCGCTCCACGCTCGCGGCGATCTCGGCGGCGCGCCGCCCTTCGATCCGATACTCTCCTAGCACAAAGAAGATTATGCACTAGTACATAGGAGAACGCAATGCCGAAGCCACCCGTCTCCCCCGCCGACGCCTACCGCCCCACCGACCGCACCGTCCCCACCCGGTCCGCCGACCGCGCCTCGTACGACCGCGAACTGGTCCACGGGATACTCGACGAGACCTACCTCTGCCATCTCGGATTCGTCCGCGACGGTGCGCCCGTGGTCCTCCCCACCCTCTACGCCCGGGTCGGCGAACGGCTGTACGTCCACGGGTCGACCGGCTCCCGGCCCCTGCGGATGGCAGGCGACAGGGCGGACCCGGGGCTCGCGGTGTGTCTGACGGTCACCCACGTCGACGGTCTGGTGCTGGCGCGGTCGGCCTTCCACCACTCGATCAACTACCGCTCCGTCGTGGTGCACGGCACCGCGTACCAGGTGACCGACCTCGACGAACGGCGCGCCGCGCTCGACGCCGTGGTCGACCACGTGGTGCCCGGCCGCTCCTACGACTCACGGCCCGCCAACGCGAAGGAGCTGGCGGCCACCGCCGTACTGCGCCTCGATCTCGCCGAGGTCTCCGCCAAGGTCCGCACCGGCGGCCCGAACGACGAGCCCGAGGACCTGTCGCTCCCCCACTGGACCGGCGTGGTACCCGTCGTACGGGGATACGGCGCACCCGTCCCGGCCGACGACCTGGACCCGGCCGTCGGCCTGCCCGACTATCTCTCCGTGCTCTGAACCCGGCGCGAACCGAGCGCCGGAGTCACGCAGGAACGACCGCCTTCCGCCGGTCCGACGCGAGGCGCGCCTCGGCGGCGGCGAGTCCCACGACGGCGGCGAGCAGCAACAGCGTCCCCACCACGGTGGCGACGGTGAGCTGTTCGTCCAGCAGAACGACCGCGATGACCGCCGCGCTCACCGGCTCCAGCAGCATGATCACGGAGACCGTCGCGGCGCGTACGACCGCCGCGCCCGCGAAGTACAGGGCGTACGCGAGAGCGGTGGGTACGGCGGCGACGTACAGCAACAGCCAGAGCACCTGGGCCGGTTCGCTCATGTGCGGCAGCAGTCCTTCGCCCGCCGCGATCGGCAGGACGCACAGCGCCGCGACGGCGAAGGCCCAGGCCGTGGTGGCGAGCGCGTCGGCCTTGCCGCCGTCACGGCCGAGCTTGCGGGTGAGCAGGGTGATCGCGGCGTAACCGGCCGCCGCCAGCAGGGCGTAGGCGATCCCCACGGGACGGACCGTCGCCCCGTCACCGCCGAGCACCAGCACGGCCAGGCCGGCGAGAGCGCCGACGACGGCGAGCAGCCCGCTGCCGCCGAGCCGTTCGCCCATGGTCAGCCGCGCGCCGAGCGCGATGAGCACAGGTCCGGCGCCGAGGGTGACCACGGTGCCGACGGCGAGTCCCGTCTCATCGACGGCGGCGAAGTACGCGCTCTGGAAGACCGCGAGGCCGATGCCGGTACCGAGGATCCGGATCAGCCGGCGGCGGCGCGGCTCGGTCGCGGTCGCGGTCGCGTCCCCCGTCCCGGTCCCGGCCTGCGACGGAAGAGCCGTCGCGACGCGCCTGCGGCGCAGTGCCAGCGCGCCGAGCAGCAGCACGAGCCCGCCGACGCAGCGCCAGAACGAGAGCGAGAGCGGACCGATGTCGCTGATGCGGTAGACGAGGGAGGCGGCGGCGCCGGCGGTCCCCCAGGCGACCCCGGCGACGACGAGATAGAACAGGCTGCGGCCGACCGACGGGCCGGTGGCGGCGGGCGATGCGGAAATCGACACGTGACTTCTCCGTGTACGTAACGGGTTGGTGGTCGCTCACTCCGTCTCGCGGGCAGCGACGAACCGCTCGGGGACTGCCCGAGCCCGGTCTACGTCAGCGGATGGCCGCCCGCGCTCAGGCGGCGGGAGGCGGAAGTACGGTCTGCGGCATGATCGGCAGCCTACGTCGCGGCCCGGCCGGCGGACAACCCGTCCTCCTCGCCGACCACTTCGGACACTCCGGGCGCTTCGCCGACCACTCCGGGGCCCGCGCCCCCTCCCCCGGCCCGCGCCGACGGCGTCGACGTCTGGGCGATGAACGCACCGACGAGCACGACCAGACCGCCCAGGATCTGCGGCGCCGAGAGATGCTCGCCCAGCAGGACCCACGCCAGCACGGTCGCGATGACCGCCTCCAGACAGGCGACGACCCCCGCCACCTGCGGCGAGAGCCTTCGTACGCTGATCACACCGGTGCCGTAGGCGAGCACGGTCGCCACGAGCACGATCCACCCGAGCAGCAGCGGCGCCGCGACCGACGTCCCGTCCATGTCGGCGCTGCCGGACAGCAGCGACCAGTCCATGCCCCAGGGCCGGGCGATGACGGTGAGGACGGCCGTGCCGATGAGCAGCCCGTACGCGATGACACCCAGCGGGTCGACGGCGTCGGCCGGGTCCGCCGCCGGGTCGCCACCCTGGTCGGAGAGGAGGAAGTAGCCGACCTGGCAGCAGGCGGCGCCGAGCGCGAGCAGCAGCCCGAGCACGTCGAAGGAGAGCCCGGCCCATACCTCCACGACGCAGGCGAGTCCGCCCACGGCCAGGACGACACCGACGGCGGCGGCGCGGGTGACGGGCGTACGCCGGACGAAGCGCACCCAGAGCAGCACCAGCGCCGGCGCCAGATACTCGACAAGCAGCGCGACGCCGACGGGGATCCGGGAGAGCGAGGCGAAGTAGAAGGCCTGCACGCCCGCGACGGCGAACATGCCGTAGCCGGCGAGCAACGCGGGCTTGCGGCGGACCAGATCGCGGTGGCGCCAGGCGAGGGGCAGCATCACGAGCGCGGCTCCGGCGACCCGGAGCCAGACCACATGGAGCGGATCGAGCCCCGCCTCGATCAGCGGCTTGGCCGCGACACCTGATCCACCGAACGCGAAGGCCGACAGGAGCGCGAGCCCCAGGCCGACGCTTCTCCCCTGAGACGCGTGCATGGACACATCATGTCAGTCGGCGTCAGGAGCTTCGGCGTTTTCACACCTGTCGAGACAGGTCGTGACTCTCGACCGACGGGGCGGTCACACTCCGTAGGACGCGTCGGCGATACGGCTGGTGAGCGCTCGCGCGTCCACTCCGGCCCGCTCCAGCACCTCGACCGCGCGAGAGGCGGGGTCGGACGCGAGCGCGGTGAGCAGATCGAGACCGCCCGCCCGCCGCTCACCGCGCCGCCGGGCACGTTCGACGGCGCTCTCCATGACGGTGACGGCCGACGGCGACCAGCCGGCGACCGCGGGTGTCGACACGACGGGAACCGCGCCCGAGTCCTCCACCGTGCCCTGCCAGCGCAGCCCGTAGCCGATGCTCCGCTGGACGAGATAGCCGAGGACGCGGGCGACCTGCGGCCCGCCGTCGAACGCCGCGCGCACGTCGGAATCCGATTCGAGGAGCGAGTGGAGGAGGTGGGCGGTGTCGATGTGCCGGTCGCCGTCGCGGTGCGCCCTCCTGCGGGCTCCCGACACGACGGCCGCGAGCTCGGCGGAGAGTCCGGCGTCGATGTCCGCGCGGATCGATACGGCGGAGACAACGGTCGAATCGGACTGTTCGGGCAACCACGGGGTAGGGCTCTGCACTCTCCCACCTCATCAGCCGGCCGGCCGGGAAAACATCCCCGCCGGGGAGCATTCGAGCATCCCACCGAAGGTGGGGACGGGAGTGCGACCTCTCCTCCTTACGAATGAGATCGTGCGCCGACACACGCCCGGGGCGCGCGCCGCCTTGCCTCACGCCTCCCACGCAACCGCCGCACCGGACGGATCGTCTTCTCTGGGCAACGGCAACGATGCCGCGACGACCGCCGGGAGCTGATCCGATGTGCTGGATGGTCGCCCTGCTCGCCGCGGACGGACAGCAGTACGTGTACCGCGTGTACGCGCCCGCCGACGCCCTGCGCGGTGATGTCTTCTGGGCCGCGTTCCACTGCCACGACGAGGGCCCGCACCCCCGTGCGAGCGACCGTTTCGACTCGGCGGAGTTCTGGCAGCTGCTGCCGGTGCCCCGGGTATGAGAAAGGGCCCCGCGACGATCTCGGTGATCGTCACGGGGCCCCCGGGCCGCCGGCCGGATTCATTACGGGATACCCGGCCTCCGCCCTTCGTCCCCCGTCGCTCAGTCCTCGTCGGCGAGGATCAGATAGAGCTTCTTGCGGGCGTCGTTGATGACGGCGAGTGCCTTCTGCCGCTGGTCGGGGGAGCCGGTCTTCCAGACCTGGCCGAACGCCTCCATCAGGCCGAAGCCGGCCTGCCGGATCTCGTTCATCGTCTCCCAGTCGACACCGCGCCCGGCCTCTTCCCAGGGCGCCTCGGGCCCGGACTCGGCCTCGGTGCGACCGGCCTCGGTCAGGGTGAAGAGGTTCTTGCCGCCCTCACTCCGGCTCTCGATGAGGCCTTCGTCCTCCAGGAGCTGGAGGGTCGGGTAGACGGAACCGGGGCTGGGGCGCCAGGCGCCTCCGCTGCGCTCGCCGATCTCCTGGATCATCTCGTAGCCGTGCATCGGCCGGTCCTTCAGCAGCGCCAGGATCGACGCGCGTACATCGCCGCGCCGCGCCCTGCCCCTGCCTCCGCCGCGGCCTCGGCCGCCGCCTCCGAAGGGCCCGCCGAACGGCGGTCCGAAGTTCGGCCCGAACGGCCCGAAGGCCCCGCGCCGCCCCGCGGACTCACCCCGGCCTCGATGGCCGGGCCCGCACTGTCCATGTCCGTGTTCCTGCTCGTGTCCATGTGAACGCATCGCTACGCTCCTTCCATCGATGATCAGTCGCGAATCTATCGCGATGCCTCAACGATATATCGGAACAGTTCGTTTCGCAACAACCGTCGTGCGCGACCGCCCCGGTATCCGGGGCCGGCGGCACGGAATTGGCCTTGGCCTGCGGCTTCGGGTCTCTCCTACGGTCGGGGCATGCGAATCCGAATCGTCGACGCCTTCACCGACCGTCCCTTCGCCGGCAACCCCGCGGGGGTGCTGATCCTGGAGTCCGGCCTGTTCCCCGACGACACCTGGCTCCAGCGGATCGCCACGGAGGTGAACCTCTCGGAGACGGCCTTCGCCCATCCCCTGCCGCCCGGCGGCGAGGCGGACTGGGCGCTGCGCTGGTTCACCCCGGCGACCGAGGTCGACATGTGCGGGCACGCCACACTCGCCACCGCCCATGTCCTGCACACCGACGGGCTCGCGACCGGCCCGATCCGCTTCACGGCGCGCTGCGGCATCCTCGCGGCGACGGCGCACGAGGACGGCGCCCTGACGCTCGACTTCCCGACGTCGTCGCTGACCCCGCTCGCGCCGCCGGACGGCGTCGGGGCGGCCCTGGGCGCCGTGCCGGTCTCGGTGCACGACACCGCGGAGCACATCGGGGACCTGCTGGTGGAACTGGCCGACGAGCGGACCGTACGGGAGCTGACCCCGGACCTCCGGTCGCTCGCGGCCCTCTCGCGGCGCGGCATCATCGTCACCGCGACGGCCGAGGACCCGGAGGGCGGCTACGACTTCGTGTCGCGCGGCTTCTTCCCCGGCGTCGGCATCGACGAGGACCCGGTCACGGGCAGCGCGCACACCGCGCTCGCCCCGTTCTGGTCTGCGCGGCTCGGCCGCACCGAACTGACCGGTCTCCAGGGCTCGGCCCGTACCGGCCTCGTCGCCACGTCACTGCGCGGCGAGCGGACCCTGCTCACGGGCCACGCGGTCACCGTCATCGACGGGGAACTCCTCACGGCCCCCTGACCGCCGCGCCGCCCTCACCGGTCCGTCACGGGGTCGGCAGCCAGCTCACATGACCGGCGAGCAGCGCGTATCCGACGAACGCCACGATGTCGAGCAGCGCGTGGGCCACCACGAGCGGCCCGACCCGGCCCCAGCGGCGGTAGGCCAGGACGAACACCACGCCCATCACCATGTTCCCGATGAAGCCGCCGATGCCCTGGTACAGGTGGTACGACCCGCGCAGCACCGAACTGGCCACCAGGGCGGCCATCGGTGTCCACCCCAACTGCCCGAGTCTGCGCAGGAGATACCCGACGACGATGACCTCTTCGAGTACGGAGTTCTGCACCGCGGACAGGATCAGTACCGGGAACTTCCACCACACGTCGGGCAGCGACTCCGGTACGACGGTGAGGTTGAACCCGGCGGCGCGCGAGCCGATGTAGAAGGCGAGGCCCGCGCTGCCGATGCCCGCGGCGACCAGCGCGCCCCGGCCGAGATCGAACCACGGCCGGCGCCGGTCGAACCCCATGTCGCGCAGTCCGCTGCCCTCTCGGAGCAACAGATGAGCCACCAGTACCACCGGCACCAGTGAGCTGGCGATCCCGAACAATTGCCAGGCGAGATCCAGCCAGGGGCGCCCCGGTGCCTGCGAACCGTTGAGCGTGGCCGCCTGATCGCTCAGTCCGCCGGGCCTGGTGACCGACCCGACAAAGCTGATCAGCGCGGAGACTCCGCTCGCCCCCAGCGAGAGCGCCAGGACGATCAGTACCTCGGACCGCAGCATCCTGCGCGACAGGCCTTCTTGGGGAAGGGAATCGGCCACGCGGCCCGCCTCCGTCTGCACAGTTGCCTCCAGTTGACCAATCGCGCCTCAACCCCCTTCCCGTCCCGCTAGGGTCTCGAATGCGGGTACGAGGACCGCACGCGACAGGCCGGGGGGCTGGCGTCATTCAGCGGGCCGAGCCCCCCATTTTCCTTGTTCAGGTCAAGGAGGGGCACCACCGTCATGGAACGTCACAGCTTGCCCGACGGCGAAACGTCGGACAGCACCAGGGGCCACCGTCCACGCCGTCGCAATGTCCTGATCGCCACAGCGGTCCTGCTGAGCCTCGCCGCGGGGACCGGCATCGCGGCGGCGAGCGGGATCCTGTCCTTCGCCGACGGCTGCGCGGGCTCCCCGGTGCGGATCGATCTGGCGGCCTCGCCGGACATCGCCCCCGCCGTGACGGCCGTCGCCGACAGCGCCCGGCGCGACGACATCACCTCCGACGGCCGCTGCATCGACGTCCGGGTCGACTCCCGCGAGAACCACGAGATCGCCGACGACCTCGCCACCGGCACGGCCGCGGACGACTACGAGGCCTGGCTGCCGGACTCCGACGTCTGGGTCGAGCGCGCGCTGACCGCCGACGCCAACATCGCGCTGACACCCGCGGGCAGCGCGGCCACCACACCGGTGGCCCTGGCCGTGGTCCCCTCCGCCGGCACGAGGCTCGGCTGGCCCGGGAAGACGTACACCTGGGCCGAGTTGACGACCGTCACCACCGGCAAGAACGGGGTGCGGCTCGGCGCGGCCGACCCGGCGCGCAGCGCCACCGGGCTGCTCGCGTTCAGCAGCGTCGTCACGTCCGCGCGCAAGGCGGACCAGGACAGCGGCACCCTGATCGCGGCAACCGCCGAGGCGCTGGCCGCGCGGGTGTCGGACTCCGACGGCCAGGTGATCCCGTCCCTGGCACTGGCGGACGTGGCCAGGGGCAACGAGGCGGTCTTCCTCACCGAGCAGGCCGCGTTCACCCACAACTCCACCGACGGCGGCGTCTCCGACCTCCAGCTGTTCTATCCGACGGACGCGAGCCCGGTCCTGGACTACCCGCTGAACCTCGTCAACGAGCCGGAGCTGACCACGGAAGAGAGCCGCGCCGTGACCCGCTTCATGTCCCTCCTCAACGGGGAGGAGGCACAGCGCACCATGGCGGAGCACGGCTTCCGTACGGCACACTCCGCCGTGGCGGACGACCTGGTCCGGGCGGCGGGCGGGCGCGCGCCCCAGCCGTACGCCCTGTCGGAGGCCCGGCCGCCGACCACCGACCTGGTCCGGGAGACGCTCGGCATGTGGACGGTGATCCTCCAGCACGCCAGGCTGACCGTGGTCGTCGACACCTCGGGCTCGATGGCGCAGCCCGTACTGGGCAGCGGCGGCGAGTCCCGGCTGGAGGTCACGAAGGCCTCGGTGCTCCAGACACTCGCCGGGTTCACGCCGGACGACGAGGTCGGCCTCTGGGATTTCGCCGCCGGTCGCGACGGCGGCAAGGATTTCCGCAAGCTGGCCGAGACCGCGCCGCTGGGCGAGCGCGCCAAGGCCGGCGCCACCCACCGCGACAGCCTCTCGGACGCCGTCACGGCTCTGTCGCCGGTGGGGACGGCATCGGCGACCGGGATGTACGACACGACGCTGGCCGCCTTCAAAGAGGCCCAGTCGTCGTACGTGAGCGGCAAGTGCAACGCGGTCGTCGTCCTCACCGGCGGGACGGACCCGGACGGCGCGGCGCGTACGGCCCTCATGGACGAGCTGCGGAAGCTCGCCGACCCCAGGCGCCCGGTCCCGCTGATCACGATCGCCGTGGGCCCGGACGCGGACCCCGGGGCGCTGGACGAGATCGCGCGGATCACCGGCGGCGCGGGTTACGAGGTGAGTGACCCGGCCGACATCCGGTCGGTGATGACCGAGGCGATCCTGTCGGTGGGGGCAAGGAGGTAGGGCACGTCCGGAGCCGGCCGGGACCCGCGTCAGACGGAGAGGTCCGGCATCCGCGCGGGAGCGGGGAAGCCCACCGGCCAGGTGTGCACCGGCTCCCCCAGGTGCATCAGCTCGGCGTACCGCCGGGTCGTGGCGGCGAGCGCGGCCTCCCTGCGGAGCCCCGCCTCCCGCGCCCGGTGGAAGGTGTCCACCTGCCACGAGGCCCCGTTCACCCGGCTCCGGCAGCGCCCCTCGATCACCCCGAGGTAGAAGTCGCGGTCGGCCGGCTCCACGTTCCACGCGTCGAGTCCGGCGGCAGCGAGCGGCAGCAGTTCGTCGCGTACAAGCCGGACCGCCGACACCTCGGTGACGCCGCCGCTCGCCCGGCCGTTACGGGGCCAGCTGAGCCGGGCGTCGATGCCGTCGCGGCACGCGGTCTCGAAGTTCCGCGCGGCGGTGTCGAACGGCAGCCGGGTCCAGACGGGTCTGGAGTCCTCGGCGAGCGCGCGCACGAGCCCGTAGTAGAAGGCGGCGTTGGCGACGACGTCGGTGACGGTCGGCCCGGCGGGCAGCACGCGATTCTCGACCCGAAGATGGGGCTGTCCGTCGGCGACGTCGTACACGGGTCTGTTCCATCGGTAGACGGTGCCGTTGTGGAGGACCAGCTCCGACAGGCGGGGTGTACCGCCCTCGTCCAGGACCTGGTGCGGATCCTGGTCGTCACTCATCTGCAGAAGTGGCGGGAAATAGCGCAGATTCTCCTCGAAGAGGTCGTACACGGAGTCGATCCAGCGCTCGCCGAACCAGGTCCGGGGCCGTACGCCCTGTGCCTGGAGCTCAGGGGGCCGGGTGTCGGTCGCCTGAAGGAAGAGCGGCGGCCGGGACTCGCGCCACAACTCCTTTCCGAACAGGAAAGGCGCGTTGGCGCCGATGGCGATCTGTACGGCGGCGACGCACTGCGCGGCGTTCCACACATCGGCGAAGCGGTCGGGCGTGACCTGGAGGTGCAACTGCACGGACGTGCAGGCCGCTTCGGGCGCGATCGAGGGAGAACTGCAGGTGAGACGCTCGACACCGTCGATGTCGAGGGCGAAGTCCTCGCCCCGCGCCGCCACCATCCGGTCGTTGAGAAGGGTGTAGCGGTCCGCGTCCGAGAGGTTCGTGGAGACCACGTCGTCGAGGGAGAGCGTCGGCAGAATTCCGATCATCACGATGCCGGCGTCGACCTCATTCGCTTTGCGATGGGCATATCCGAGACCCGTGCGCAGTTCTTCGGCGAGCTGGTCGAGAACGCGTCCGTCAAGTCGGTGCGGGGCGATATTCACTTCCAGGTTGAACATTCCGAGTTCGGTCTGGAAATCGCGGCTCGCGATCCTTTCAAGAACTTCCCCATTCATCATCCGGGGCATCCCGTCGGATCCGGCGAGATTCAGCTCGATCTCCAGACCCATCAGATTCCTGGGCCGGTCGAACCGCTTCTCCCCCAGGAGCCTCCCCAGCACCGCCAGGCACTGCTGGAGCCTCCTGCGGTATTCCTGTCGATCGGACACGCCGGTACCGTCCGATTCGACCTTCTCCCCCATCGGAGGTTCCCTCCTTCGCCTCGGCCGCCCGGCGGCGCCGGGCATCGCTTCACGATCGATAGTGCCCAGACTCAGTGATCCATAACGCTCCGTTTCCGCGGAGCGCCGGGTAAGCTGGACCGATCGGCCTCGGGCACATTCCTTCGGCATGCGGTGGTGAGCGATTTCACTTTCCGCCCGGTGGACGAAAACGCCGACGGGTTTCGGCCTACCGCGCCGGCCCGGATAACCCCAGGCCACGCGCCTCTGTTCACCGTTCATCCGACGGTTCGCCGAAGGCGATTCCGCACAAGATGGACCGGATATCGCCTTGACGCAATAAGGGCGACAGACGGAAGAAACATTCTGTGAACACACATCGTATAAACTCTGTGCGAACGAGGCAGAGAGTTGAAGCCCGGCCATGGCCCGGGGCCATCCTCTGACCACGCACGCCGACAGCGACGTCCGCACCCGCACCTTCGACGCTCCACTGTGCCTACTGAGCGAGAGGCAACCCACCATGCCGCTGCATGTCTCCCCGGCTCCAGCGCCCGCCCTGCGCAGCGTCCTCGCGGCACTCGGTTCTCCCACCGCCGTGCGCGAGGCCCGTACGCCCGCTCTCCGGTCCGTCCAGGGACCGCTGAGCCCCGAACTGCCCCTTCCGGTACACGTACTGGAACAGATCGCCCCGAGCAGCGACGCGCCACAGACCAGGCTGGCCGGCTGGCGTTTCCTGATCCGCAGCGGCGACCGAGCCGTCGCGGCGGCGGACACGATGCTCACCCCGGACGGCTGGGCGTTCTCGCGCTTCTTCGAGGGCCCCTACATCTCCGCCACGGAACGGGCCGTGCGCCAGGCCGAGACGGTGAAGGCGCCGTACCAGCCGCGGCTGCTCTCGGTCCCGGGCCTGTACATGCTCACCCTCTGGCTGCACCAGGACATCGAGGCCGACGCCTCTGTCGGCGCTCCCGCCCCGGCCGACCTGCTGATCCCGCTCGCTCCCGCCCCGCCCGGCATCGTGGCCCACCGGCCGCACCGCGCCGCCGACCTGCTCCCGATGATGGGTCCCCGGCTCACCTCGATGCTCTCCGCGGCCCCGGCGAAGGCGTCCACCGCCGCGTCCGCGCCGCTGCTGACCACCGGCTGAGCGGCACCGGCCGGCCGCCTCCGGACTGCTCGCTCGCGTCCCGGCCGTCTCCCAACCGCCCCGCGCGCCCCTACACTGCCCCGTGGCCCCTCAACGGTCACGGGGCTCTGTGCTGGTTACGGGGCACCGTGCCGCGCCCGTCCGGAGTAGTCCGGACGGGTCACCCCGAACCACCCGAAAGGACAGCCCAGTTGGGCTGAACCGTCCGGGCGGGTGACACGTCCTTAAGCAGAGACAAGCGCTGCCGCGAAATCCCTGCGGATCGACGTCCGTGGGGCAACACTGGGGTACGGACCAAGAGAAACCGGGGGGCGGCCATGACCACGTCGAGCCGCAGGACACACACCACGACGCAGCGAAAGAATCCACTCATGTGCCAGCACCAGCCAGCCTGTCCGACAGCCGACTCAGCCGACCGGGAAGCCGCCCGTCACGCGGCCCACCACCCGGAGCAGGGCTGGAGCCTGCTGTGCAACGGCGTCCTGCTCTTCGAGGACACCGGGGAGCTGCTGCCCGACGGCCAGATCATCGCTCCGCACCGGCCGGCCGGCAGCGAACAGGTCATGACGGCAGCCTGAAGCCGTCCGTAAAAGGGGGCCGGCCCGGAGAGTTCACTCCGAACCGGCCCCGACGCATGTGCTTGACGCGTGCGCCGCGGGCGACCCGCGTACGCCTTCCGTCCGCGCACAGCACGGCCCGACGGCCGTGCGCCGTCCGTCAGTTGTCGTACTCGTCCAGCGGCGGGCACGAACACACGAGATTGCGGTCACCGAACGCACCGTCGATCCGGCGGACCGGTGGCCAGTACTTGTCGGCCGCCGAGACCCCGGCCGGGAAGACCGCCTCCTGACGGCTGTACGCGTGCTCCCACTCCCCGCCCAGCGCGGCTGCCGTGTGCGGGGCGTTGCGCAGCGGGTTGTCGTCCGTCGGCCACTGGCCCGACGCGACCTTCTCGATCTCGGCGCGGATCGCGATCATCGTCTCGCAGAACCGGTCGAGTTCGGCCAGGTCCTCACTCTCGGTGGGCTCGATCATCAGCGTGCCGGCCACCGGGAACGACATCGTGGGCGCGTGGAACCCGTAGTCGATGAGCCGCTTGGCGATGTCGTCGACGCTGACGCCGGTCGACTTCGACAGCGGACGCAAGTCCACGATGCACTCGTGCGCCACCAGTCCGTGCGGACCCGTGTAGAGAACCGGGAAGTGCGGCTCAAGCCGCTTGGCGATGTAGTTCGCGGCCAGTACGGCGACCTGCGTGGCGCGCTTGAGGCCCTCACCGCCCATCAGCCGGACATAGGCCCAGGAGATCGGCAGTATCCCCGCCGAGCCCCAGGGGGCCGCCGAGATCGGCCCGACGCCCGTCTCGGGGCCCGCGGCGGGCTGGAGCGGGTGGTTGGGCAGGTACGGGGCGAGGTGGGCGCGTACGCCGACCGGGCCGACGCCGGGGCCGCCGCCGCCGTGCGGGATGCAGAAGGTCTTGTGCAGGTTCAGGTGCGACACGTCCGAGCCGAACCGGCCCGGCTTCGCCAGCCCCACCAGCGCGTTGAGGTTCGCGCCGTCGACGTACACCTGACCGCCCGCGTCGTGCACGGCCGCGCAGACGTCGCTGATGTGCTCCTCGAACACACCGTGCGTGGACGGGTAGGTGACCATCAGGACGGCCAGTTCGTCGCCGTGGCGCTCGATTTTGGCGTGCAGGTCGTCGACGTCGACGTCACCGTCATCGCGGGTCTTCACGACGACGACCTTCATCCCGGCCATGACCGCGCTCGCGGCGTTCGTGCCGTGCGCGGAGGACGGGATGAGGCAGACGGTACGGCCGGTGTCGCCGTTCGCGCGGTGGTACGCCCGTACGGCCAGCAGCCCGGCGAGTTCGCCCTGGGAGCCGGCGTTGGGCTGGAGGGACACCGCGTCGTAGCCGGTGACCTCCGCCAGGCGCTCCTCCAGCTCACGGATCAGCGTGAGATAGCCCTGCGCCTGCCCGGCGGGCGCGAAGGGGTGCAGTGCGGCGAACTCCGGCCAGGTCACCGGCTCCATCTCGGTGGTGGCGTTGAGCTTCATGGTGCAGGAGCCGAGGGGGATCATGCCGCGGTCCAGCGCGTAGTCACGGTCGGCGAGCCTGCGCAGGTAGCGCAGCATCGCGGTCTCCGAGCGGTGCTGGTGGAAAACCGGGTGCGTGAGGTACTCGTCGGTGCGCACCAGGGTCTCCGGCAGCGCGTCGGCGGACGCGGCGTCCAGGGCCTCGATGTCGCCGGTGACGCCGAAGGCGGCCCATACTGCGGCGAGTTGGGCGCGCCCGGTCGTCTCGTCGCAGGCCAGTGAGACATGGTCGGCGTCGACGGGGTGGAGGTTGACCCCGCCCTCGCGGGCGGCGGCCACGACCTCGGCGGCGCGGCCCGGGACCCGTACGGTCAGCGTGTCGAAGTACGCCTCGTGCACGATCTCGACCCCGCCCGCGCGCAGGCCGCCGGCGAGGACTGTCGCGTAGCGGTGGGTGCGTTCGGCGATGGCGCGCAGCCCGTCGGGGCCGTGGTAGACCGCGTACATCCCGGCCATCACGGCCAGCAGCACCTGCGCGGTGCAGATGTTGCTGGTGGCCTTCTCGCGCCGGATGTGCTGCTCGCGGGTCTGGAGCGCCAGCCGGTACGCCTTGTTCCCGTCGGCGTCCACGGAGACCCCGACAAGCCGTCCGGGCAGGTTGCGGGCGAACTTCTCGCGTACGGCCATGTATCCGGCGTGCGGTCCGCCGAAGCCCATGGGGACGCCGAACCGCTGGGTGGTGCCGACGGCGATGTCCGCGCCGAGTTCACCGGGCGAGGTGAGCAGCGTGAGGGCCAGCAGGTCGGCGGCGACGGTGACGACGGCGCCCAGTTCGTGCGCCTGCTCGATGACGGGCTTGATGTCCCGTACGGCGCCCGAGGCGCCCGGGTACTGCACGAGCACGCCGAAGACCCCGCGCTCGGCGGCCTCGGCGGGAATGCCGTCGGCCAGGTCGGCGACGAGGACGTCGACGCCCGCGGGTTCGGCCCGGGTGCGGATCACCGCGACGGTCTGCGGCAGGGCGTCGGCGTCGACCAGGAAGACGCCGTCCTTCACCTTGCCGACGCGCCGGGCGAGCGCCATGGCCTCGGCGGCGGCCGTGCCCTCGTCCAGCAGGGAGGCGCCGGAGGTCGGCAGGCCGGTCAGATCGGCCACCATGGTCTGGAAGTTGAGCAGCGCCTCCAGACGGCCCTGCGAGATCTCGGGCTGGTACGGCGTGTACGCGGTGTACCAGGCGGGATTCTCCATCACGTTGCGGAGGATCACCGGCGGCGTGAACGTGCCGTAGTAGCCGAGACCGATCATCGGCGCGAGGACCTGATTGCGGTCCGCGAGGGACCGCAGCTCGGCGAGGACCTCGGCCTCGGTCCGCGCGGCGGGCAGCCGCAGGGCCTCGGCGCTCTTGATCACGTCGGGCACCGCGGCGGCGG
Organism: Streptomyces sp. NPDC058665; assembly: GCF_042714995.1. Classification (NCBI taxonomy): domain Bacteria; kingdom Bacillati; phylum Actinomycetota; class Actinomycetes; order Kitasatosporales; family Streptomycetaceae; genus Streptomyces; species Streptomyces sp. NPDC058665. The sequence continues at coordinate 11,225 of NZ_JBHXRX010000027.1, read as the reverse complement.
TCAGCTCGTCCAGCGAGCCGTAACCGACCTGCGCGAGCATCTTGGCCTGCGCGGCGGTGTCGGGGCCGACATGGCGCTGCTCGAAGGGGATTCCCCGCTCCAGCTGCGAGAGCGGCGTGCGATGAGATGTCATACGGGAGGCCTCCTGGTCTGGCGCGACCTGCGAGGGGCACCGATACACAGGTGCCCGGACGGCCTCCCCCTCTGTCACATCAACCTGAGAGTTTCACCGGACCGCCGCGAGGCGGGCCGATTTTCACCGTCGGTGAGAGCGGATGCCGTCCGACACCTGCCCTGCTTTCCAGAGTGACCTCGTCCATGCGGTACGGGGGCCTGAGAGTTTCCGGGGAGGATTTGCTCCTTCGGCGCCTCCGGCAGTCTCACCGGACGGCTCTCCCGCATGGGGTCTACAGCCACTGGCCAGCCTACCAGCGAGTTCCCGCCAGGGCCTTCGAGTGGCCGATACCCCGAATGTGCCCTTTCGTAGAGCGAGGGAGCATTTGCGACCAGTTGGAGGGACCGTGCAGACCGACATCGATCCGCGCAGCCTGATCGGCCGCAAGGCGTACGACCGCGACGGGCACAAGATCGGCACCGTCGACGAGGTGTATCTGGACGATGCCACCGGTGTGCCGGAGTGGGCGGCGGTACGGACCGGACTGTTCAGCCGGGACGCGTTCGTGCCCCTGGCCCCCAGCACCTACCGCGACGAGTCCCTGCACGTCCCCTACGAACGCGGGCTGATCAAGGACGCCCCGGACTTCGGGGTCGGCCGCCATCTCTCCCCCGACCAGGAGATCCAGCTCTACCACCATTACGAACTGGCCCTGCCGGAACCCGCGGCCCCGGAACGCCCGGCCGCCGACCGGGACTTCGGCCATGTGGCGGGCCGCGACACCGCCGCCCGCCCCGGCGAACGGGAGCGGGACCGGCCGCAGCGCTAAGGCTTCTCCGGCGGGTGCGCGACCAGGGGCAGCGGCTCGGAGAGCGCCAGGTCGGGATCGTCCGTACGGAACGTCCGCACCCGCCCGGGAACGGCCGACGTGGGCTCCTCGAACCGTACGGTGACCCGCCCCACCCCGCTCCCCTGCACCCACCCCGCGCCGAACTCGGCATGACGCACGTCGTGCCCCGCCGGCCAGTGCCGCTCGGTGACGGCCACCGCGATCGCGTCCGCGTCCGCCCCGGGCGGCAGCGACAGCGGCGGCCCGGAGCCGGGCTCGTCCGCCACCGTCCCCGCGTCCGGCTCAGCCTCTGTCGCAGGCTCCGCCTCCGCCGCGGCCTGCGCGAACAGGTCCTCCTGCGTGTAGTCGGTCAGCCCCGTCACGCCCACCCCCAGCAGCCGCACCCCGCCGGTGGTGTCCAGGGACTCCAGCAGCCTCCCCGCCGCCTCACGCACCACCACCGGGTCGTCCGTGGGCCCGCGGAGCGTCTCGGAGCGGGTGAGCGTCGAGAAGTCGTACCGCCGCACCTTGAGGACGATCGTCCGCCCCGAGTGCCCGGACTCCCGCAGCCGCCGCACACACCGCTCCGCCAGCCGGTCCACCTCCGTCCTGACCCGCACCCGGTCGTGCAGATCGACGTCGAAGGTGTCCTCGACGGACACGGACTTGGTCTCACGCTCGGCCACCACCGGCCGGTCGTCGTGCCCGGACGCCATCCGGTACAGCGACGTGCCGTGAGCCTTCCCCACGAGCCGTACGAGCTCGTCCTCCCCGGCCTCCGTCAGATCGGCGATGGTCAGCATTCCGGCCCGGCGCAGATGCTCGCCGGTCGCCGGCCCGACCCCGGGCAGCGTCCGTACGGTCATCGGCCCCAGCAGCTCGCGCTCCGTGCCCGGCTCGATGAGCACCAGACCGTCGGGCTTGGCCTGCTCGGAGGCGATCTTCGCCAGCATCTTGGACCCGGCGAGCCCGGCCGAACCCGTCAGACCGGTCACCGCCCTGATGTCCCGCCGCAGCCGCTCGCCCGTCGCACGCGCCGACGGCGAGTCGGACGCCGACCCGCCCGCCTCCAGATCGACGAACGCCTCGTCCAGACTCAGCGGCTCCACCAGCGGTGACAGCCGGCCGAGCAGCTCCATGACCTGCTCGCTGACCGTGCGGTAGAGGGCGAAGCGCGGCACCAGATACGCCGCGTTCGGCGCGAGCCGTCTGGCCTGGGCCATCGGCATGGCCGAGTGGATCCCGAACCGCCGCGCCTCGTACGACGCCGTGGAGACCACCCCGCGCGGACCGAGACCCCCGACGACCACCGGTTTTCCGCGCAGGCTCGGCTTCGCCGCCTGCTCGGCGGCGGCGAAGAAGGCATCCATGTCCAGATGCAGGATGGTCGGTGCGGATCTCACCCCACCGATGCTCCCTTACCCCACTGACAATCGCCCCGGGGCCGACACGGCCCCGGGAGTCAGACGGCCCGGTCGCGGCGCCTGCGGGCGAGTTCGTCGGCGGGATTGTGCCCGATCAGGGTCTCGCCGGTGTCCACGCGCTCGCCGTGCAGCTGCGACAGCGCCGCTTCGACGTCCCGCCACACCACCCCGACGGCGATCCCGAAGATGCCCTGCCCGCCCTGGAGAAGGCCGACGACCTCGTCCGGCGACGAGCACTCGTACACCGTCGAGCCGTCGCTCATGAGCGTCATGCGCTCCAGGTCCCGCGCCTGGCGCCCGCGTAGATGCTGGACGGCCGTCCGGATGTTCTGGAGGGCGACACCCGTGTCCAGGAAGCGCTTGACGATCTTCAGGAAGACGACGTCGCGCAGGCTGTAGAGCCGCTGGGTGCCCGATCCCCTGGCGGGGCGCACACTCGGCTCGACAAGCCCGGTGCGCGCCCAGTAGTCCAGCTGGCGGTAGGTGATGCCCGCCGCCGCGCACGCTGTCGGTCCCCGGTAGCCGACCGTGTCGGTCGTCGGGTCGGACGTACTGCCGTGAAGCGGGTACGGGTCGTTAGCCGTACCGTCGCCGCTGCTGCTCACACCGACCTCCGTCCTTGACCTGCCCCGTCGACGGTAGGCAGTGCCCCCGGGTGCGTCAACGATCGCCACGCTGGGCACGCCGAGTGATAATCACCCTGAGAGTGGTTTGCCGTGCCCCGTCACCGGGAAAGGCTGGCCGAATGCGCGGACGGAGTCCGGTATGACGGTCCTGGACCGTTCAGCGCTCACTGGCTGTTTGTCCCGAAATCCTCCGGAGAGATCTGGTCGAGGAATTCACGGAACTTCTCCACCTCGTCCTCCTGCTCGTCAGGGATCGCGATACCCGCGTCGTCCAGCACCCCGTCGCTGCCGAAGATGGGCGTGCCGGTGCGCAGGGCCAGCGCTATGGCGTCGGACGGCCTGGCGCTCACCTCGACACCGCTCGCGAAGACCAGCTCCGCGTAGAAGACTCCTTCGCGCAGGTCGGTGATGCGCACCTGCGTGAGTTCCTGGCCCACTGCCTCCAGCACGTCCTTGAAGAGGTCATGAGTCAGTGGTCGGGCCGGTGCCATGCCCTGCTGGGCAAAGGCAATAGCGGTAGCTTCCCCAGGCCCGATCCAGATGGGAAGGTACCGGTCGCCTCCCACTTCACGCAGGAGCACGATCGGTTGGTTGGAGGGCATTTCCACCCGGACACCCACGACGTCGAGCTCGTTCACACAGCAACCCTAGGACGTGCCCGGTCGGTTTGGGTAGTCGGACTCCCCCAAGATCAGGTAAGCCGGACTCCGAGAGCCGTCTGTACCAGTGCCGCGTGCAGCCGTACAGACAGCGCCGCCAGCTCCCTCGTGGCGGCCTCCGCATGGGCCCTGGTCTGCGGATTCCGGTGCCGGCGCAGGGGTGCGACGACCTGCTCGACGAGGCCCGCCTCACGGTCGGCGGCGGCTTTCACTGCTCGGAGATGCCGTGGTTCCAGACCGAATCTTCCGAGCTCCGCGACAAGTTTCGCCACGGTCACGGTCTCGGAGTCGTACCCGCCGTCCGCCATCGGGGCGACGAGGCCGTACGCCTCCCACTCGTCCAGCTCGCTCTCGGCCGCCTCCGTGGCCGCCAGCAGCTCGGCGCGGCCGATCTTCGGTGCGGTGGGCGGCGCGGGCTCCGCGTCCCACGTGGAGCCGAGGAGCTCCCGCTGAGGGCCCTGGGAGGCCTGTACGGGCAGTGGGAGCCGTTCACCTCGCGCGACGGCGTCGAGGTGCTCCCTGATGACCTTCAGGGGCAGATAGTGGTCCCGCTGCATACGCAGGACCTGGGCGAGGCGCTCGACGTCCTCGGGGCTGAACTTCCGATACCCGGAGGGGGTCCGCCGGGGCTCGACGAGGCCCTCGGACTCCAGGAACCGGATTTTGGAGATGGTCACCTCGGGGAACTCGTCCCTGAGCTGGTTCAGCACCATGCCGATGCTGACCAGTGGTTCACCCGTGGGGGCGGTGCCGTGGCCGGCACCGCCCGTCGGTGGTCGCAGCATGGACCTTCCCTGAGGGGTCACACGCCCCGCTGGCTCGCGTAGAAGACCAGCCGGTACTTGCCGATCTGGACCTCGTCCCCGTTGGACACCGCGACCGAGTCGATCCGCTCCCGGTTGACGTACGTACCGTTGAGACTGCCGACGTCGGAGACCGTGAAGTGGCCCTCCGGGCTCCTGCGGAACTCGACGTGCCGCCGGGACACGGTGACGTCGTCGAGGAAGATGTCGCTCTGCGGGTGCCTTCCGGCCGTCGTCAGATCGCCGTCCAGCAGGAACCGGCTGCCCGAGTTCGGACCGCGACGTACGACCAGCAGCGCGGAGCCGATGGGCAGCGCGTCCACCGCGGCCTGTGCCTCCGGCGAGAGCGAGGGAACGGCCGTCTGACCGGTCGCCTCCGCCTCGTACGCCTCAAGGCCCGAGATCGAGATGGTGGAGGTCGTCTCCGAGGGGCGCTCCGCGGGGGCCCCCGCCCTCAGCGGCGCACCACAGTTGGAGCAGAAACGGCTGTCCTGCGTGTTGCGGTGCCCGCACCTCGTGCAAACCATGGACGGACCCTCCTGACCGGGGGGAAACCCTCCACCCGTACTTGAGGTTGATGGTCCACCGAAACCTATGCCGCCAGAACTCGCGGGGTCAACAGACGACGCGCTGTGACCGCCCGCATCGCCCCCTCCGGGGCCGCCGACCTCGTCACGGAAGAGCGGACGCTCGCCGCCCTGCTCCTCTTCCTGGCCATGGCGCGGTGCGCGATGGCGGGCGTTACCGCCGTCCTCGCGTGCACTCCTGCCGAACAACTTCCCAAACAACTTCACGGGCGATTCCCCTTGACCTGAACAGACCCGCCCGTGGGGCAGGACGAACCCTGAATGAACACACCTGCCGACTCGGACATCTTCACAACGTCCGTAACCATCAGACAGTTTCCACCACGCACCATGCGGAATGTGCGCCGACCCCCCGGAACCTTCTGCCCTGGTCCCCGGGTCCGCATGCGCCCCCGCCCCACTACGACGACGACCGAGCGTAGTCAGGCCGCCGAGCCGGTCGCAAGGCGTCCACGACGATCTCGTCCGACGCCGCCACTGTGGCCGTGGCCTGCTCTCTTTCCAATGTCTGCACCACACCTCCGGGGATGTTGAGCGCGGGTTCCAGATCCTGCGGCTTGCCGATCACCCTGAAACGGTACGGCGCACTGATCTGCTTCCCGTCCACCTCGATGTCACCGTCGCTACCGGAGAAATATGTCGCGGCGACGACCCGGACCCCGTTCACCTGGATCGCCTCGGCCCCGGCCGCCCGCAGCTCCTGGATCGCGTCGAGCAGCATGTCGGAGTCGACGGAGCCGCCGTCGTCCCGGACGGTCAGCGTGATCCCGGGGCCCCGGGCGGCGACCGTACCGGCCAGGATGCCGAGCTGCTGCGCCTTCTCCCGCGTCTGCTTACGCGCCTCCTCGGCCTGGTCGGAGCTGGTCTCCAGCTCCGTCTGCTGGTCGTCCAGACGCTGCTTCTCGTCCTCCAGCCGCTGGGTACGGCCGTCGAGCTCGTCCAGGATCCGTACGAGGTCCTCCTGGCGCGCACCGCGCAGGGCACTGTCGTCGTTGGTCGAGCGGACCTGAATGGCCAGCCCCAGCCCCAGCACGAACAGCAGTACGGCGACGATGAGTTGGGCCCGGGTGACGCGCGGGGGCCAGAGGCCGGCCGCCAGCCGCTGACGGCCCGTCATCTGCCGCCGCGCCTCGGGGGGCTGTGGTGGCTGCTGTGGCTGCGACGGCTGCTCGTCCCGCGGGGGCTCTTCGCTGTTCATCGGCCTCACGCCCGGAACACGTGCCGGCGGATCGCGGCAGCGTTGGAGAAGATCCGGATACCGAACACGACGACCACACCGGTGGACAACTGCGCGCCCACGCCGAGCTTGTCACCGAGGAACACGATGAGCGCGGCCACCACCACGTTCGACAGGAACGACACCACGAACACCTTGTCGACGAAGATCCCGTCGAGCATGGCCCGCAGCCCCCCGAAGACCGCGTCGAGAGCGGCGACGACGGCGATCGGCAGATAGGGCTCGACCACCGCCGGCACCTCGGGTCGAACCAACAGTCCGACCACGACTCCCACGACGAGGCCAAGTACCGCGATCACGATGTGCCCTTCCCTGTTTCTGCCGTGGCCTCTCCGTCGCCCTTCCCCGGGTCGGCGGCCTTCGGCTCTGCTGTACGTACGATCAGGCTCGGCGCGGCAGGAAGACGTACCGTCTCCTGGGCGGAAATGCTGGTGCGGACACCGAAGTTCTCCTGCAACGAGTGCAGGTACTGGCCGTCGGCACTGTCCTGGAACGCGGTGCTCAGGTTGTTCCCGTCCCCCACGGCCAGCACCGTGTACGGCGGCACCAGCGGCTTGTTGTCGACCAGTATGGCCTCACCGGCGGCCCTGATCGCCGAAAGGGCCGTCAGACGCTGGCCGTTGATGGACACCGCCTCGGCCCCCGACTCCCAGAGGCCGTTGACGATCTGCTGCATGTCCCGGTCCCTGACCCGCCCCGTGTCCGAGAAGTTGCTGCTCTCCCGGGGCCCGCCCGCGCTCTCACCGGCGGACTTGGCGTCGTCGACGACGAGCTTCACACCCGGCCCCTCGACCTCGGTGGAGCCCGACAACAGGGCCACGAGTTCGCCCTGTTCGCCGCCGTGTTCCCGCAGCGCCTCACGCTGCCGGACACCCACCTCGTCACGGAGCTTGTCCACCGTGCGTTCGAGGGCGTCCGCGGAGGACGTCTCCGCGTCGATCCGCTCGATGAGCTCCTCGCGCTCCTTGGCGACGACCGGGGCGTCGATCCGCGCCTCGGCGGCGCCCACGGTGACGACCAGCGCGGCCAGTACGAGCCCCGCCGCCAGACCGAGCTTCGCCCGGAGCGTACGGGGCATTCCCCCGTCCTCGGCGTCCCTGCGAGCCGCCGCCTCGGCGTAACCGTCGTCCAGGCTGTGGTCCATCACATTGTTCAGCAGCGACATGGACGCGTCAGGACGCGGGGGTGGCGAGGGTGTGCTCCGAATGGGGGGGTGCTGCGGCATGCCGCACATCGTCGCACGGCACGGTCACTACCGCCGAATGGCCCCACCAGTGTGGCGGGGGGCGGCGGGCCGCCCCCCCGCCGCGCCCCCCCCCCTCATGCACAACCGACGCGGGTGGCAGGGCGGGGGAGAAAAACAAGAAAAGGGC